>NZ_CP049704.1 GCF_003688615.2 Parageobacillus toebii NBRC 107807
CTGTTCGAAAATATTAATCTAGACATAGAGAAAGGTAAAATATATGGAATTGTAGGACCGAATGGTTCGGGTAAATCAGTTTTATTTAAAATGATATGTGGATTTATATTTCCAGATAAAGGGACAATCTCTATACAAGGATCAGAAATAGGTAAGAGTAAAAGGTTTCCAGAAAATTTTGGCGTTATTATAGATCGTCCTGGTTATATTGCGAATAAAACCGGTTTTCAAAATTTAAAGGAATTATCTTTAATAAGAGGTATAATCGATGATAAACAGATTATTGAAACGATGAAAATAGTTGGTTTAAATCCATATTCCAATCAAAAGGTAAAGAATTTTTCTTTAGGAATGAAACAAAAGTTAGCCATTTGCCAGGCAATTATGGAAGAACAACAAGTGCTAATATTAGACGAACCATTTAATGCTTTAGATATGGAAAGTGTAAAAAGAATACGAAATTTATTATTGAGGTTGAAGGAAGAAGGGCGAACTATATTACTTACAAGTCACAATCAAGAAGATATTAATATCTGTGACTTTGTTTATCGAATTAATCAATGTAAATTAGAACAAATAAAATAACCCGTGGTGCTAGATAAAATCAGACAAGCATAAAAATAGCCCTTGCATGAGGATCTCCTTAAAATGAAAGTGCGACCAAACATCAAAAGGAGAGTTCCTATGCAAGAGCACTTTCTTTTACAACAGATCGAGCCCAAACTTCAAAAACAATATGCATCGATTTTGTGTTTTGTATCAGCTCAACTATCGAGTATCCAGATTCCTCTTCAACGTCGAAATCTTCATTTGTCGAAACAGGAAGACGAAGTCATCATCGCCGTCCATGTCCTTGGCAAGTTGTTGGGCTTCACTTCCGAACGGGCTTGGCACCGGTTTGTGATCGGGAATTTGTTTTTCAAGGCCTTGTTCCCTGAACGTTCTCGATACAACCGTCGCTGCCGAGCGCTTGGCTTTGCGGTCAAGTGGATGTGGCACCAGCTGGCCAAGCGTGGGCAACACCATGCGTATGCGGTCGTGGACAGCTTGCCGATCGAGCTGTGTCATTCAGCTCGAATGTATCGCGTCAAACGGTTTCGTGGAATCGCCGATATTGGCTATTGTGCTTTCAAAAAGACCGCTTTCTATGGGTTGAAACTTCATCTGCAGGCCACCGACCAAGGGCTTCCGATGGGATATGTCGTCACTGAAGCGTCTTTGTCACGACCGGGTGGCCGCTGAAACCGTCATGACGCAAATTCCACATCTATATAACCTAGGTGACAAAGGGTACATCAGCCAAAAACTGCAAAAGAAGTTGTACGAAGAGCATCGAGTCGCTTTTTGGACGCCCGTTCGAAAAAATCAGCGAATTCTCCAATCCGACGCATGGAAACAGTGGATGAAACGAAAACGCAAAGTGATTGAAACCGTGTTTTCGATTTTAGTCGATTCGTATCGGATCACCGAGATTCGAGCGAACTCGGTTTCTGGATTTGAAACGGCGCTGGATGGTATTTTACTGGCTTACTCCCTTGTTGTTCTTGGGCTAGTTGAGCGTTAAGACTCAACTAGCACCACGGGTGTGTAATATATGTTCTCCTTTATTTTCACCTCTCTGATCCTCTTTCTATTGCTTTCCATTCATCCCGATAGACCTACCTATTTTATAAATAAACGAATGAATGAATAAAACATTCAATTTGAATGAATAGAGAATGATAATATCCCCCAATTAATGAATAATGCATTTAAAATAAATTAAATATGAATGAAAAATAATAGTGAATCTTATATGAATTAAATTTGCATTTAAAATACATTCAAAAATATTTATTTTTTAAATTCATTTTGATTGATTATATAACATTAATGCTTTATAATGTAGATAAGAATTAATTATAAATTTAATTTGAATGTAAAATGAATTATTAGGGGGAGTTTAAATGAAATTAGTGGTGGCTAATGATATTGGGAATTCGGAAACAAAAATGATCGTGAACGATACGCTCATAAAACAACCATCGGTGGTCAAACGTCTGTTATCCAAGCCAAATGTGATGGAAACAAATGTGGAAAAAAACATTGCTAATTTGTTGGATGAATTGATTGTTCATGTAACAAGTAACGCTATTAAACGAAGTGGCCTATACTTCATCGGAAAACGCGCCAATATGACGGCCGATAAAGTAGAAAATATGAATATCAAATTAGGGAATAAATCAAAACACGATATTCCAGTCCTAATGACGCTATCGATGCTTGCTGCTCGATCAGTTCAATTAGCATATCAAGAAAATCAAGAGCTTCCTCCATCAATTTCAGTAGATGTCTCAATGACAACAGCAATCCCTGCGTCAGAATATAGTGCCGATCAAGCCAGATACCTTGAAGGACGTTTCACTAGCAACGATCATGTGGTGATTGTATATGTCGGAGAAACTCCTGTGACCGTCACACTCCATTTTCAGACTGTGAAAGTCACTCAAGAAGGCATTCCAGCTCTATATGCCTTATTGGAAAGTGAAAATGAAATTCTGAAGAATTATAACGAGCACTATAAAAAACAAGCTGTGCCAAAAGATTTCGCTAACAAACGAATTCTCCACGTGGATATTGGCGATGGAACAACGGAATATATCTATACTGTTGGAATGAATCCTGTAACAGATGTTTGTTCAGGGGAAAAACGAGGAGTGGGTCATGCAACGGAAGAAGCTACTCAATTGCTGAAAGAGGAAGTTGGCGGCTTTTTGAACCTAAATCGCCAGCAGTTTATGGACATTTTTAGAGATCCATCCCATAATCTTCACGATTTAGCCGTTCGCTTCATGCAAGAAGCACGGTATTCGCAGGCTCAACGTATTCTAGAAGACATTCAAGAAAAATACAGCGACATCGCCGGAAACGTAGATGTAATTGCCGTGTATGGTGGAGGCAGCATTCAGTTCAAAGAAGAGCTATATGAGGAGCTATTGGACTTTGCAAATACCGTACACTGTGAAGTCCTTTGGATTCCAGAAAAATATGCCGTGGACATGAACGTAAACGGGTTGCATGTCATTAACGAAAAAATTCTATTTAAGCAACACGCTTGATCGAGGTGAGTGATCGTGGCAAAACGAAAAATCGTCACTTGGAGGGTGGCTGACACCCCCCAAAGTGACTTGATTAATGAATGGCTGGACAAGCAACAAAATATTCAAGTCTCTCTTACTAACATTGTTTTACACATGATTAACCGTTTCGGAATCAAAGACATCATGGATTACGATATACAAAGAATACTATATCAAGAGTTTTCTTCCGGTACATCCAAAGAGAACAGAACAGTCTCAAACCAAAATGAAGAAGCAGAGAAAGCAGACAATGAAGAGGCAGAGAAAGTAGCCGCGAAATCCTTAAACAATCCAGCCCCGAAAAAAGACCGAGATAAACAAAACCAAGATGATGATAATGATCTCTATAAAAACGTGGATATAAACAATCTTTTCTAAACAGGCTGACCAAGGTTTTAACCTTTAGGTCAGCCTGTTTTATATTCACTATATTTTCCATTTCAGAGTTTGGATTAACTCCCGAATCGCTGCTGATTCGGTAATATTTTTTGTCTGACAATATTGTTTCAACAACTGATAACTCTCATCATCCAACCGGACGGTTACACGATGCGATAGCGTATTTTCCTCTTTAGGGCGTCCCTGTTTTAGCTTTTTCCGTTCATACGTTAAATCATCATATACCACGATATCTAAATATCCAAAGCGATCATAAATGTTTTGATTTTTCCGCACGAATTCTTCCCACATTTGAGGAATCTCACGAATCAGGCGCAAATATTCTTGTTGTAGCTCCCATTTTTCCTTTTCTGTAGACGGTCGGCGTTGGGCAAACTGGGATAAGATCAATACCTGAAAATCATGTTGTTCATAGCATCGTCCTTCTCTCATAGAAATCACCTTTTTTGTCTGACGTAAATTTATTTCTATATTATCACAAAAAAAATAGAATGCGGGACATCACCTACTACGACATATAAAACGAGGACTACGCTCTTTTATTTAACACCTAAATTAATCTTGATCTCTCCACTATATTTCAGTTGGGACGCTGTCTTTGGTTTCGGTCGTTGTTCTTCCTTCGGCTTCGCTGGCTTCAACGACTGCATAAATTGCGTGAACGATTGCGCTTGTATCACCCGAAACGGGTAGCTATCGTCAATAGCGTACCGTTGTCCCGATATAATTAGCACGATCGGAAAAATGGGCGGACGGTCGGTCGGCTGCCACGGTTCCTGCGCGATTAATCCACTCCGGTAAAGCTCCTCGTATCGCTTTAGCTTTTGCGTCATGACTTTTTGCGAATAGAACGTATTTTGTACCTCGATAAAAAACGGAGTCCGGCCAGTTATACCGTGCTTTCGGAATATGCAAAACATGTCTGGCTCAACATTTCCCTTACTTCCATACTTCGGCTCGACTTGAAAGACGTCAAGTGTTCCGTGACGAAGAATGTCTTTGTAAACATCCAAGATCGCGAGGTAATGACCGATCTTTGCGGAGTCCTCACGTAATGAGGTTTCTTTGCTCAAATACAAATAAGGTGCCCCGAATTTCGTTGATCGGCGAATATGTCCATTGGTCACTAGTCGTTTTAGGACAGAGTTTGCGCTGTTTACAGGTCGTTTAAGTCCTGCAAAATGAAGCTCGGCAATAGAGTCGCGGTCCATCACACGAAATCGATTAATGTCGCGAATAATCGCCTTGTCGCGTTGTGATAGGCGCATTTTACAGTCCCCCCAAAATGTCGTCCGTTAACGGCTCGCTAGATGGCCTAGAATCGCCCGTAAAACGATTTTTCCAGTCGGAAGACTTATAAGTCGCTAGAATCTTTTCGGCGTGTTTCTCGTCAAGAAATGGTGCTTGCAGCTCGATAATATCGCTTCGTTTAAGAAGGAAACGCCCTGGAGTCTCCTTTGCGATTTTCTCGGCGCCAGGTGTTCCGATTATTTTAGCGTTAGAAAAGTCGCTGACACGGAAGCCCATGCGGACCGTTAAGCAACTCCGAATCTTCGTGTCGAGAATGTCGTGGCTCGGTCGTTGCAAGCTCAATACGCAAACCATGCCCAGCGCACGTCCTAGCGCCACGAGCTGAATCAACATCGCTTTCATGTCTTTGTCGTCCATAATCATGACAAACTCGTCAATACAAATGAGAATGTACGGTACCTTTTCAGACTCTGGTAACTTGTTAACGTGTGTCACGCGGTATTTATTTAATAATTCTCCTCTACGTTTCATTTCTTCGGTTAAGTATGTGAGCATCTTTCGCAAATCCTCTGGGTAAATACAAACACTCTTAACGTGTTCGATGTTGTAGAAGAGGTGAAATTCGCTCATTTTGAGGTCACCGAGGTAGATTTCGAGTTCGTGAGGCTTCTTGTATTGAATTAAGGTGGTTATAATGCTGCGGACTTGTGAGCTTTTTCCTGCGCCTGGTTCACCGGATATAAGCAATCCTGGCTCATTAATTGCGTCGTAAACGTGCCATTGACCATGTCGGTCCATTCCTGCTACTATTGGCAAGTCCAGTTCATCGATTACCGGAAAAAAAGTGTCGTAATCATATTTCAGTTCCTTCGGAAACGTCTTACGGTAAACGGTGAGAGTAAACGTTTTGTGATCGCCGTCTAGCTCGATATTTGCGCCGAAATGTTGCATAAATACATATTCTTTTTTGCTAACCTCTTTCGGGTCCATGCCGTTTATTAATGTAAACACGTATTCCGTTTGGTCGTCGTCAATTTTAACGCTGTGAATCTTCGGGAATATCCTATATGTCTTATCACCATTTTTGTACGGGATAAACAGACCGGCGCTATAAAATGCCTTTTTGAGAGCAAATCTTGCCTGTTGGCGCCGAATAAATTCTAAGACTTTTTGCAATTGCGCCCCCTCCTTATAACGTGAAGAAAAACCAAAAAATCGCACCGTAAACGATGACCGGAAACACAAATCTACTAATTACTCCGATGGCTTCCGAAATCGCTGGTGAGCCATTTTTTGCAGCAAAGTGCTGGAAAAAGGCGGAGCCAGCAATCGCAGCACTTCCGACTAGGAATAGCGCAAACACAGGGTCGTAAATCGGAAAAAATGAGCCCGGCGTAATTACAGGAAAAAACGCTGACATAGCGCGTACATTTTTAGTACGAGGCGATTGTTTTTGCGTGTGATGGTTGCCGGCCATGAACTCGCGAAAGTCAATCGCCTCGATTTCATTTTTGCGGAACATCACTATCGCTCCTTTAGAAAAAATGGTTTGGTTTCCCCCTCGCGCTCCCCCTTCCGTCGTTCGCTTCGCTCCCTTCTTTTAACAAATCGATTTTTTGGCGCTATTGCGGCGTTTCTGCTCTTACTTTTGTGTCGCAATACATTTCCGAAACATTGTTATTGAAACGTTGCTACAACGTTGCTTTTTCGTTGATTGGCAGATCTTAACGAGTATTCGACGAGAAAGCTACAACGTTATTGCTTCGTCACTTTTGTGTTAATAGCCTATGCGACACTGCTTGTCCAAGTTGTCACTTTTTTGCGTTAGGTTTAAAAAATGACATCTTGGACAAGAATGGTACCGAGGAGGTTTATAACCATGTTCAATTGGCTAGGGCTTGGAAAGAAACGGAGTAAATTCGGCAAATGGCTTGACCGCGAGGGAATATCACAATTAGAGCTGGAAAGGCGGTCAAGACTAAGTCGCGGCACTATCTCGCGGTTGTGTAACGATGACTCGTATCGGCCTAAACACTCGACGATAGCAAAGATTAAAAAAGCGCTGAAACAACTCGGTAAAAACGTACCGGACGACTTTTTTAACGTGTGATAGCTATGATTGAGTACGTTGTCTTTTTCGGGTTAATTATCGTTGGTATTGTCTTCTTTGTACTCGATTTGAGGAGACCACAAACACAAACCATTTTGGTCGATCAAGAGCGTTTAAAGTGCGAAAGTCCCATCGAACGCCACCTTTACGATACACTTCGAATACTAGGTTATTATGTACAAACGCAAGTACCTTGCGGCAAGTACCGCATTGACCTAGCATTACCAGTGTATAAAATCGCCATAGAGTGCGACGGCAAAGCATATCACTCCACGCCTGAGCAAAAAGCCCATGATCGGCGAAAAGACGCTTATTTGCGCAAAAATGGCTGGAAAGTGCTGCGGTTTAGTGGGCGCATGATTTATCAAGACTTGCCGAAAGTGATTGCGCAGATTGAAAAGGAAATACAGAACTAGCTCCAGGCAAAAATGTGCCGGAAAGGGTTTTTAAACGCCTTTTATGTTCGCGACAGCCTGCAATAACGGTGCAAACATGTCGTCGGTGTCAAACGTTGGTCGATTTGGCTCACTTGTGCTGGCACTTTCCAGTTCCTTCGTGAAATCGTACCAAATTAAGCCGGTCAGTTTATAATCGGTCGTCTCGGCTGGCTTGCGGCGTGCTTTTGCGACTTTAGCCTTCGTTTTCACACGTTTCATTAAGTTGTTAAGAGTCTTATCGATGCTAGTCTCATCGGTTATTCATCTCTATATTTTTTCAACCGTTCCTCAAGTTCCCGTCGTGCCCGTTCAACGTCGAAATCCTCATCATCCTCCGGTTGGCTGTAGTTCATGTTCAACCAATCTGGAATTAATTCTTTACGTACCTGTTTTCCAATGGTTTGCTCTTTACTAGAATTAGGTTCCACCATGTTTTTCACAGTTTCAAATGTCTTTTCTATGTAGGCCATGTATTTGAATCGTTTTCCTTTTAGTTTCTCCAATAGTTTATTTTTCAGATCATCATCATCAATCGCATGTTTCTCAAAAAACTCATGAATCAGATTAGATTGTTGCTGGTTGAATCCTTCGATCAGGGGATGATGATGATTAGTATTATTAAAATTAGTATTATTAAGATTAGTATTATTAAGATTAGTATTATTAGGTGACCAATTTGGCCATTCTTGGTTGGCCAAATTGGTCATTCTTGGTTGGCCATTTTGGCCAACCTGATAACCATGCGGTTTTTCAGCATTTTTATCGCTAGAAACATTGATTTTATCAGGTTGGCCATTTTGGCCATCCTTGGTCGGCCATAACCCCAGAACCTCAAAAATTTTATCGGTTATACGATAATGGATTTTAGCTGGCAAGCCTTTTAGTTCTTTTTCGATAAGCCCCAGCTTGACTAATTCGGCTACTTTTCGTCTTACTGTTCTTTCTGGAATTGTTGTATTTTCTGAGAGTTTTTCATCTGTACAGAAAAACCATTCACCGTCTACCAGTTCTCCTCGACTAGCCCAATATTTATACAGGCTAACAATTTCGCTATAAACGACAGCTTCCATCAATCCAATGGCTTTGGCCAAGCGTTTATTCACTACAATTGAGCCATCCGAACGTAATAAATCAATAATGACGTCTTTCATCATGTTCCCGTTTTCCTCCCGTTTCTCCCGAATTTTTCGGGACAAACAAAAGAGCGTGCCGCCGCACTTTTTTAGTACAGCAAACACGCTCTACGCTCTTATCCTTTAATTTATGGAAAAGAGACTCTTGTCCTTTAGTCAAAATATATGGAAAACGAGATTTTCCAAGGATAACCCCTTGCATTAGCCAATGATATGCATTAAAATGAAGACAAAGCATATCATGGTTAATGAGGGAGCTTTCGAGCAGGTGTTTGCCGTAGGTCGGGTACGGCGAACGGTGTAAGGGTGTTGGCAGCACCACTTACACACGCTTGGAAGCTCTTTTATTTTGTCCCGTTCATATTAACTTATTTATATTTTACTATTACTTCCTGTGTCGCGACAAGATTTATTTTCCAAAAATTCGTGACAACCATCCCCGTTTTTTTGTCCTCTTGTCCTCTGTTGTTTTATCCTCCGTTGTCGCTGCTGTCTCCAACGTGACTTTCTCTTGTTTTTGCGTTCCTTCAATCATCGCTCTTTTTTGTTCCTGTAGCGCTCGAATCGATTTCAAAAGCATCTCATCTCGTTTATTCAATCGTTCATCTATATATTTCTGTTGCGCTATTACCATTTGTTTGAGTTCCTGGATTTCTTTCAATAACGCTTCATATTGACGATCAATCCGATCTATATCGCTTTCATCTATAATTTTCAACTCATTTTCTAGTGGTGTAGCGACTTCCGATTCGATACGAATCGTATCAGATACTTCATTTTTTTGTTCATTTACAAGCATTGATGCGATCCGATCTACTGGCATCCCTGTATCATTAGACATTTCTTTCATACGTTCAAATATTTGAATATCCTTATCGGTAAAGATGCGAAATCCTTGATCATTCTTTATGAATGTATAACCTGCCTTTTCGAGTGTTTGAGCATATTTGCGAACAGTTGGAGTCGCTATACCAACGATATTAGCTATATCTTTTGTAGAATATTCCTTCATTCGTCTTCACCTCATACGATATACATTCGATACAATCCATATCGAATCCTTTATAACATAGGACATTATTTTTTTCTACTTTAATCTTGTTGAAAGTCTTGTTTGAACTCACATGAAAAAAATGGTATTTTTTTAGATATAAATAAAAATCCAATACAATTTTTGTTTATTTAATTAATTGTAGTTATCGAAAAATTCTTAGGTGACCCGTGGTGCTAGTTGAGCTTTAGCGCTCAACTAGCCCAAGTGTAACCAGGGAATAGGCTAACAATATACCGTCTAACGCCACTTCAAATCCGATGATCGAATTGGCTCGGATCTCAGTGATACGATAGTGGTCAACCAGAACCGAGAACACCGTCTCGATCACTTTGCGTTTTTGTTTGATCCACTGTTCCCATGTCTCGGGCGGACGATGTTTCTGGTTTTTTCAAGACGGAGTCCAAAGCGCCATTTGGTATTCTTCGTACAGCCTTTTTTGCAAGTCACTGCTAATAAACCCTTTGTCCCCGAAGTTATAGGGATGAGGAATTTGGGTCATGACGCTTTCGGCTGCTATTCGATCATGACAAGATGCTTCCGTCACCACATATCCCATCGGCAGACCTTGAACTGTAACTTGAAGGTGCAGCTTAAACCCGTAGTACCATTGCTTTTTCGAAGCACAATACCCGATATCGGCGATTCCTTGAAACCGTTTGACCCGGTCCATTCTCACGGCATGACATAACTCGATTGGCAAGCTATCCACCACAGCGTAGGCATGGTGCTGCCCGCGTTTCGCCAATTCATGGCGAATCCATTTGATCGCAAAACGCAGTGATCGACAACGACGATGATACCGAGAACGTTCCAGAAACTGCCCCTTTGGGAACAAGTTCCCGATAACAAAGCGATGCCATGTCCGTTCAGAAGTAAAACCGAGCAGCTTTCCTAAAAGATGAATGGCGATGATGACAGCGTCCTCTTGCTTTACCAAATGGCGATTTCGACGATGAAGATGCACCTGAATGCATGAAAGTTGGGCAGAAACAAAAAAGAAAATGGCTGCATATTGCTTTTGAATCTTGGCACGATCTGTAGTAAAATGAAAGTGCTCTTGCATGGGGATTCTCCTTTCGAATGGTAGGTCGCACTTTCATTCTACAGGAGATCCGCCAGGCAAGGGCTATTTTTATGCTTGCTCAAGTTTATCTAGCACCACGGGTTTAGGTGAATAAAAGAGCTAATTTGGGAGGGGTGTACATTTCTTGAAATTAAATATTTTCATCAATAAAGAAATTAATCATTTTATCGAATTAGCAGCAAAAAAAATGGGAACAAGCAAACGAAATGTCATTTCCATTGCTCTAACAGATATTCTTAATAAGTCATATACTCAGGATGAGATTGAAAAGTTAAAAGAATCTATTCAGCTGGATTACGCGACTACCGTGACTATTAACGAACACGTTGCTGAAAAAATTGATCGCATATCTAGATATGGTATTTCAAAAAGGTTATTCTTTGGCTACTTGATCTGTGACTACTTCTATCGTTATTACCACTATTTCATAACAAAAGATGAAATAGATGAGGAGAAAGAAGTGAATACGGAACGAGACTATTTGCAGATCAAGCTCGATAAGACAGTGAAAGATAAAATTGTAGAGTATTGTGAGAAACAATATATTTCTATCAACAGTCTCTTCTCATACTACATCTTAAATAAAGAAATAACTGTAAAGTCGTTCCATATTAAAGAACCAGAGCTGTTATATTTAACCTTAGGGAAAAACGTGAAGGATATGATTCGAAAAAAGGCGATCGAGATGAATGTGTCTTATCGTTTTTTTCTTAACTTGGTGGCAGCTCAGATTTGTCAAGATTTATCTTTGTAAAAAAACAGCTAAATTTTGCTGTTTTTTCTTTACATTTCCAATTTATTCTGATAAAATTGTATTAGATTAAAAAAGAGGGGGCTAATATAAAAATTTCGTCGGAAAATTTAGTATAATAAGTTAATTTTTGAAAATTTAAAAAGGAGGAATATGTATGTTTGACCAACTTCAAGGGCTATTGAATTCTTTGTTTGGAGACATAACGTCTACATTTATCACTTTGTTCGCTATTGGCATTCTCATTTGTGGTCTATTGGCGGCATTTGGTGGAGAAGAAAATCAAGCAAAGTTCAAACGAGGGTTGTTTTTGTGCATCTCTGGATTAATTGTGTTCTTGCTTGCTCGCCCGATCGTTTACTACTTCCAAAGCAACCTCTAATCGGAGGAGTGAATGAATTTGGCATATGAAACACAGTCGATCGCTGAACGAAGGGAACAGTTGCGGAAAGAGGGGAAGATAGAGCTACCTCTAAACGTTGATACACGAAAGTATTTACTATCGTTCATTCGGTATCGAGACGTGCTGATCTCCCTTCCTTTATTGATTGCTGGCATTGTGGCATTGTATATCATCCATCGAACGGGAATCGGCATTAATTCGCAAAACGTGATTGTCTGCTTTGCGCCCTGGGCAACGTTCTTACTGTTGCTGACGATTCAACATCCCGATCGGAAGAACATTTCGTTTTTCGAACACCGGATTGTTTGGCGCATTAAGTATAACAACCGTCAAAAATTGTTCGTATACACAAAGGGTGATCTGATGGGAAATAAGAAGGAAAAAGATGTTCGTGAACAGCTCGGCATTTCTAACATTTATTCGGATTGCTATGAGACAACGGATAAAAGATTAGTTAAAGTGATTAAAGTGTCGAGCATCAATCTTTCGTTGCTAAATAACAAAGAGAAACGCATGATTTTTCAAGCCTACGAAACGTTCCTCAACGACCTTCCAAAAAATCTAACGCTCCAAATCAGCCAGATCGCGCAACCAGTCAATTTGAAAAACTACTTCCTGTTCATCCAAGAGAAGACATCCCGAGAACAAGATATGGCGAAAAAATTGTTGGCGAAAGGATATCTTGATTTTATCGATGATATTCAAAAGTCTAAAAACATGGTATCTCGAAACCGATATGTCATTATCTCAAAACCGTTTACAGCGCAAAACAGAGAAAGTGTATTGGAGGAACTTGATCGACAGGCAAAAATCCTTGTTTCTCAAATCGAGAATATGCTCGGCGGTCGCTTTCAGCTGAAAGCAGAAATCTTAAACAACGAAGAGTTATTCCATCTCATCTACACCTGCGTTGACTACGAAAATGCACAAGTCAATGCGGAAATCAAAACAAGTACATTCCCAATCACGCTGGGGGAAGAGACATATAGAGAGATGAAAAAGAGATGGGAGAAAGAAGTAACGGAGAAAATCATTTAAGCCAGGGGGAAGGACGATGAGACTTACACTTCCTTTTTTCCGAAAAAAGAAAGAAGAGAGTTTGGAGGAATCGTATTACAACGCTAATGAACATATTTTGAATTTGCTTTCTCCTGACAGTATCGAAGAAAAAGAGAGTTATGTCCGTTCGGGTACGAACTATACCCGAACGCTTGTGGTTGTAGAGTATTCGTCCATTATTGTGCAGGAATATGTTCAACGCCTAAATGATCTGAGTGATAACATTAGCGTCATTCAGTATATCACGGAGTACGATTCTTCAGAAGTGCGGAGACATCTATCGGAAAGCATTAAGCAAAACAGTCAAAAACTATATTCCAAATACGTCAATGATGCAGGAAAAGCTGAAGCACAAGCGCAGATCGACAGTGCTAGAATGTTGCTCCATCAGCTAAGTTTCAAGAACGAAAAAATGTTCATGTTTCAAATGCTGATTCACATTGTTGCAAACGACCTGAAAGAGCTGGATGCGCTGACTCAACAAGTGAAAGCCATCGTCGGGCCATTTGCCAAAACATTAACCCCAACAACCAGAATGAAAGATGCGTTTGATAGCTTCTTACCAATCGGCAAAAACAAAGTATATGACTTGACATATCGCCCGATGAATGCCGAGGCTGTTTCTTATTTCTTTCCATTCCACGAAAACGAGATTTTTGATGAAAAAGGCATTATTAAAGGTCGCAACATGACGACCGGCAACGTGGTAATCGTGGACGACGATTTGTTGTTAAACCGTCATGAATTTGTCATTGGAATTTCCGGTTCTGGGAAATCCACTTACATTTTTCAAGATATGATGCGGAAGTACATGTTAGGACGCAGAATCATTGTGATCGACCCGAAAGGAGAATTCGGGGAGGTATTTCGTACACTTGGCGGTGAGTGGGTGAAAATCAGCCTAAAAGGCGGGAACATCATCAATCCGTTTGATATTCAAAATCAACATGAAGAAGGAAATCCACTGATCGCTAAAATCAGCACCTTGTTGACGATGTTCCGCCTCATGTATCCGCAGATGACGGATTTACAAGAAGATGTCTTGTCAAAATTATTGCTTGAGCTATATGCCAAGTTCGGCATCGTGGAAGAAACAGACGTGAACGCATTAGCAGTAACGGACTTTCCGATCATGGAAGACTTCTATCATTTTCTTGAAGAAATCAAGGAAACAAACCCTGAAGAGTATGAGCACGTAAGGGACTTCCATACCACGTTGCACGCTTATGCGAAAGGCATGTTTGCCAAAGTGTTTAATGGGCATACCAACGTGGATGTGTCGAATCCACTTGTCGCTTATGATATTTTTGACCTCCAAAACCGGGAAAAAGCACAACGAGTAGTATACTTCAACCTATTATCTCATATCAACTATGACATCTTGAACGGTGACCGGCATCCAACGCAAGTGTATATTGACGAGGCGCATATCATCGCTGACCCAAAAGTGCCTCTGGCGATGGAATACGTGTATTTCATGATGAAAGTATTGCGGTCGTTTAATTGCGGTGTAACTCCTGCTACCCAGTCGATCAAAGACTTCCTTTCTGCAAAAAATGACAAACGAAACTATGGGGAAGCTGTCATTTCACAAGCTATTCAACGTTTGTATTTGCCGATGCAAGAAGTAGAAATCAACTTCTTGGAGAAAGAACTTGGACATCAATTTTCTGAAGAGGAACGAACGACACTAACGGTCGTTGAGGGGCGAAAAGACGAACAAGCAGGTAAGGGCATCTATTTTGTCGGCTCGAAAAAAATCAAATTGGAAGTGCAGCTAACGGATGTTGAAAAACAACTATGGTTTGAACGGAAGAAATTAAGCGAGTTGGTCTTATGAGAGATGTTGTTTACTGGTTTCTTCTTCGCAAACCACTTGTATGGATGGGGATAGGCATACTAAGTGTGGTTGTACTGATCGGCGCTGTCAGTAATGCGATTTTCGGGGAAGAAGAGAGCTTCTCCAATATCTCAGGCGGAGTAGCAATGTGTACGAAGGGAAAAGTGGATGAAGCAAGAATTGAAGAAGTGCTATCTAACGCCGGAGTTTTTGCTGGAAAAAAAGATGTGTTCATGA
Organism: Parageobacillus toebii NBRC 107807; assembly: GCF_003688615.2. Lineage (GTDB taxonomy): Bacteria > Bacillota > Bacilli > Bacillales > Anoxybacillaceae > Parageobacillus_B > Parageobacillus_B toebii. The sequence goes on from NZ_CP049704.1 coordinate 14,878, forward strand.
GTGCAGCTGAAAAATACGGTATTGATCCCGTGCTACTCATCGCCATTGCGTTGCATGAAACTGGATATGGAACATCCAATGCGGTCAAAACCAAAAACAATCCTGGTGGCATTATGGACCCGAACACTGGAAAGTTAAAAGTATTTGATAGCCTGGAAGACGGCATCGATTTTATGGCAGGAAACCTGTATCGGGTCTATATATCTCAAGGATTAGTAACGATTCAACAGATCGGGGCAAAGTACGCTCCAATTGGAGCGAATAATGACCCCTCGAACTTAAACGCGAATTGGGTGCCAGTAGTCACCAATATCGCAAATGAACTAGGCGGCCTCTCGATGAACTGCGAAGTTATGGGGACAGGAGAATTCGCGATGCCTACCGGTTCGATGAGCATCACGTCTAATTTTGGATATCGGAGTGATCCGTTCGGAGGCGGAACGGAATTCCACAAGGGAACAGACTTCGCTTGTTCGCGAGGTGATGCAATTTATGCAGCTGACGGGGGGCAAATTGTAGTGTCCGTGAAGTCCGGATATGGTGGCGGATACGGTCATCATGTCATTATCGATCACGGCGATAAATTCACCTTGTACGGCCACATGGAACATGTGGATGTAGACGTAGGAGACACGGTGCAGAAAGGACAGAAGATCGGTACTTGCGGAACAACCGGTTCCTCAACGGGATACCACTTGCATTTTGAGGTTCAGCTAGGCGGCATCTATGGTGAAAGAGTAGACCCAATGACGTACTTCCAGCCAGCAAAGAAGGAGGAAGATGAATGAGAATCACCGTTACTAACCTTGTGCTAGTCGCTCTTCTATTGATTGCAGGAAGCTTTAGCTTCCTCTTGTATACGGACCTTCAGGAAGCCAAAGCAACAATTGAAAAGTATCAAGACATTGAAAAGCTTAATCAACGATCAGAAGATTTTATTCGAGCATTGATCTATGGCAAACATAAAAAGTATCTGACCGGAGAACAACTGGAGCGATATGAAGCTGGCCTGAAAGAGTATGGAGAACCAACGGAAAAAAACATGGCAAAAGTCAATGAAATGAAGATTCAGCAACTATTCACGAAAAAAATTAAGAATAAGGATAACGAAGCTGAATCGTATGCCATCGTACAGGTCCGATATGAAACAGGTGACCCTAATCAATACGGGGATGACTATATTCATACATTAACGGTCAACTCTCATTGGGTGAAAGACGCTGGGGAGTGGAAAGTCGATCATATAGATATGGCTTTGCTTGAAGACAGCCGAGATGAAATGTTGCGAAAACAAGCTGAAGAAGCGCTGCAGAAAGCTGGTCAAGCCAATTAAAGAAAAGGGGGAGAGGAAATTGAAACTAACGCCGGAACGGCGTAGACAGATATACGAGATCACGCAAAAAATACTCGCTGTCTACGATCGTTTTTTCTCTTTTGTACTTAAGCTGTATGAAAAGCCGGTGGAGCGAAAGAAAAGAGAGTTTTTCCTCATGTATCGCACAGAAATGACGGAAGAAGAAATTCGGGAGTTTCAATATCAATTGACGGCAGGGTGGACGATTCTTTTATTCATCGTTATTCTAGTCCTGCTGGAAATCGGGGGGAGAATCTTTGGCTAAATTTGTTCGAGTCCTAATCGTTGTATTTCTGTTGTCCTTGGTGATCTTTCCAACGTCAAGTTTGGCGAAAACAGGAGATTTTTATGAAAAAAACAAAATGTTCTTTGAAGAACCGGAAAACTCAGATGACGAGAATAAATCTATGAGCGCTTATATCGAGATTCTGAAAAACTACGATCAAAACAGTCAAACGATTGAGTGCGGAAAATTTCAGGTTACTTGCCATATCTATAAATTTATCTTTGAAACAGGAGTTTCGGCGTTGGAATTCATTAAAGAAATCATGAAAAAGACGATTATTTCCCCTACAGACATCATCCAGAATCCGTTGTATGAAAGATACCAGGACGGATTGTTCGCATTATCGAAAACGGTATTGGCGATCTTCATTGTATTTAACATGACAAAAATCATGAGCCTTCGCATGGCGGATGCGGATGACGGCCCGATTGTCATGAACGAAAAGCTCGTAAGCATCTTTGTGATCTGTGTGTTCCTGTTCTTGTATGAATCCATCGTTCATTGGATTTTGAACTTTCAAGAAAAACTTATGACCGAAATTATCGATACAATTCAAACTAAGGATATGGTAAAAAATATGATCTCTAATATTTTACTGTCTCCTGGGGTATTTGCTTTCATCGCTGTTTTAGTCATCGGAATCATTCTGGTGGTTCTAGCGCTACAGTTTTTCTATCGAATCGCTCTCGTTGCAATCTTGTACATTATCGGCCCGATCGCCATCGTTACGAAAGTCAATGATACTTTTAACTTCTTTGATTTCTGGCTCAAACAATTCATCAGCGCGTTTCTCACGCTGGCCTTACAATTGATCGCTACGGCCATTGGGCTGCAACGCTTTTTTGAGAGACCGCAGTATTTCGGTGACACAACGAATTTGTTTATCGGAACCGCCTTTTTCATTCTCGCTGTGACACTGCCATCCCTCTTGGGTCAATGGGGATTGAGCACCGGTTCAGCACGCTCTGTAATGTCAGGAGCAAAAACCATCGCCAGAGTAGCGATAAGACGCTAGACGATAAGGAGGATGATAGACATGAAAAAATGGATGATAATCGGCACGGCTGTTTCATTGATGTTCCTGTTTGGATGTCAGAACGATCAAAAAGAAGTACAAAGTACGAAGGTAGAGGAAAAAACAAAGGCGAAAGAAGACAATTCGAAAGAAAAAGCAAAAAGCGTCTTTACGCGAAAAGATCGTCAGATCGCAAAGGAAAAAGCCGAAAAATTCATTGTCCTTCTCACGGAATTTCATGGTCGTTCTATTTATCCCAACGATCGGTATAAAGCAGTTTACGAAGAATTAACCAAAAAAGCTCGTGAACAAAAATTGATCCACCCAGATACACAATTTATAAATTTAGAATACGATACGACTTTTGTTGAGAGTACGAAAGAAGACAGCAAATTAATCCTTCGACGAGATCGCTTTCAATTAGGCGATGAATTTCAAGAAATTTATTACAAGTATTTAGATGTACATGAATTAACGCTACCAATTAAGTACATGGCCAAATCCGATACATCTTCAAAAGATGTGGAGTTAAAGTCGTTTATTCGCTTCGTTAAAACAACAGACGGAGAAATCTATATTTTGGATGCGCCAATGTTGATCGGAATGGACTTGGAGAAAAAAGATGAGGATGCCTATTATGACGAGTACAACCGCAAGGAGATAGAACAAGAAGTCAAAGAAGAGCTGAATATTCAGTGAGTGAGGTGAGATCATGCAACAATTTCCGATCAATAAATACGGTGAGGTTGAAGTGGAACAAAACGAACTTCGGTATTTCATACCGATTGCGTATACAGAAGCCAGTGAACTAGATGAATTGGAAGAGGCATATCGAAGAAAAGGAAAAGAACTAATGGACTCCCCCTATTACTTATTTGCAAATAATTTAGAAGTGGTACGAAATCGCTTCTGTTTCACGTTCCAGTTGGAGGAAATGAAAGCTTTTCATTATATTCGGCAGTTCCCGTTTGAGGAACAGTTATACTATCTTCGTTCGCTAGTGGAAATGGCGAAAAATATTGAACAGACGCCGATTTTATGGGATAAAAATAGCCTTCTTGTGGACTTGACGGACAGAAAAATCAAAACGTTCCTCTTTGAGTTCGATAAACACCCGATTCATGTATCGCAAGATGCAGTGGACGGATTAAAAGAAACGATCATTCTTGCTTTGACGACGCTTCATCGTGTGTTGGGGAAACCAAGACGGATTGATTTCATCGATCAACGGGAGATCGTCATCCGTTTTGCGGAAAACATTTTACACGGAAAATCTGTTAGTGAAATCGGGAGAGTTATAGAAGATATGATTTTGGAAATTGAACGTCAGTTAGAACAGGAGAAGAAAGAGCAGCCGAAATCCAACGTCCTTACGGCCTTTAAGGAAAAGTGGAACGCGAAAAAAGAAACGGCTGCTACTGTTGAACAGCCAGTCTGGCGTTTCTCCAAGAAAAAATCGAATCTTTCGGCACCATATGAAAAGAAAAAGTCGATTTGGGATAATAAATACGTGTATCTTTCTGCTTCGGCACTCGCTTTGGTCATTCTCATTGGAAACTCAACAGGGGCATTTGATTTTTCCAAGCCTGAAGAAGTAAAAGCTAAACAAGAACAGACAGAAGTCATTCCATCTAACAAGCTCATCGGTATTTACCGGCAGGCAATTACGGGAGACAAACAAAAAGCGTTAGATCAATTGGAGCGATTGGGATTTGATAATCTGAGCAAGAAAGACCAAAAAGTGATGTTGAGTCTATATGAAGAGACAGGACAGCCCGAAAAAGCCATTAAGCTGAAGCCGGAATATGCAGAAAAAGTCGTGAACGACTTAGTTAGTAATCAAAAGTACGATGATCTACGAACGCTGCAAAGTAAAGTTGATAATCCAGTTGTTAATTATGAGGTTGCTTACCTAGATAAGAAATGGGAAGATGTAGTCCGATTAAAAGACAAAGTGAAAATGACCGACAGACGGGAAAACCAATTATTAAGCGCATATCTTCATTTGGGAAGAATGGATGAAGCTAAAAAATTGGCTGCGGAATCTCCTGAATTGAGCCAGAAAGTCCAGGATTTCGAGATGAAGAAAAAACAAGTCGAGGATTTGAAAATGCAGGTGCAACAGGTGCAAAAAAATGAAAAAGACGTGAAAAAACGTGATGAACAAGTGAAAAAATTGAATGAACAGATCAAGCAGCTGGAAGCAGCGATCAACAACATCTAAAAAAGAAGTGGAGAGGGGCGATCATTTCACCTTCTCCACTTCTTTTTTGGGAGGCTGGATGTTCATGTCTTTCACGGGTTGCTGCATCCTTTCCACCATGTTTTGAATGAATTCTTTATTGATTTTTTTAGGGATGAATCCGATTCGTTCGCGAAGGATGTTTTCGATGACAAAGCATTTTCTCGTCCAGTACTCATACTCCTTATACGTGTATTGTTCTGCATCGGAAAATTCCTTCGCTCCTTGCTTCATCGCCTGAATGAAAATGTACCGGTTGTTATACGTATCTGATCGTTCTTTTCGAGCTAATTTAAGAAGGTAAAGCAATTCGACAGTGGAGAGTTTCATCAGTTCAGGAGTGGGTTTTTTAGCGTCTTCGATCGTCGGGTGCTGTTGAGGAAAGAGATTTTTTCTTTTCCCGTTCTCCTGAACTTCGCTTCGATCAAGCTTCATTTTGCAAAAACCACAATAATAATGATGTTGGTGATTTTGTACCCCACTTCCACAGTACGGGCAAGTTTTCATACTGACTCCCTCTCTATATTGTTGTAACTTACTACAATCATTATAACATCCATTGTTGTAATTTACAACAAAATTGTAGTGGACTTGTGAGCGATACTTTCATGGAAGGCGAAAAGGGGAGGTATCCTGAATTTTTCAGCCCCTCTTCAAAAAACGGCTTCTCAGATTGGCGTATAACGCGTCTTCAAGCGTAAGGTAATGGTTTTATATTCGGAAAAGAAAAGGCGTCTCTATAGGGCATTTATGGCTTTTTAAAACGTGTGTACCCCTTTGTTCAATCAAAATGTTGCTATAGTTTTTCCCCAATCATTGCTTCTGTTGCCCTAATAAATGCTTGGCAAAGCTTTCAACGGTGTATTTTGACCAGTAAGGGGTTCCGGCGATCAATAAATCCTCTTTAGGAAACTTTCCTCTTTTGCGGTAAACAGCAATCTTGTTTTGTGGAAAATGAATTCCTTTATCCTCCAGATAACGTGCAAAATCACTTTGGGTGTAATAGTCCTGGGAGTCTCTAATGATCGAGAAGTTAGGATTTTTAATCAAATACGTTTCGTTTCTGAAAAACTCCACGATTAGTTGCAACGCAAATTCCAGCCATTCATCTTCAAGGTGCTGATATAGTAATTGGAGCGAGAATGCTTCCTCATTCGGTTTTTCAAAGAATCGAGCCAATTGCAAAAATGTCTTTTCTAACTCACTTAATGTTGAGGAAGTTTTCAATACTTCTTTATTGGATTCATCCAGTAAAGGTTTTAATTGAGGAAATTGATTGATGATCTTTTGTGTAGTATTTTTCATTTAATCCACCTCTTTGTTGTAAGTTACTACAATAATAGCATAAAATGTTGTATATCACAACATTTTTTCCTAAAATAAATGGCTGTTTTATTGCAACGCTTTAAAACAGCCCATTTTTGAAAAGCTCGATGCTATTCAAAAATGGAGAAAGGGGAAGAAAGAAAAAGAAGAAGGAAGGAGGAAAACCTTCCTTCAGGAAAAGAACCCTCTTTCTTTGAGGGAAGTGTATTCTGCTTTGTAGTTGATGACTAGGTGATCGAGAACTTCAATCCCTAGTATCCTTCCGGCTTCTGCTAGCCGTTTCGTCATTTCAACATCCTCTCTCGATGGAGTGACGTCACCACTTGGATGCTGATGTGCGACGATGATGCTGGCTGAGTTATTGAGGATTGCTGCCTTAAAGACTTCTCTTGGGTGAACGATGGATGAGTTGAGTGAACCGATATGGCAGCGATGAACGGCAACGACTTCGTTTTTGGTATTGAGGCACATGACTAAGAACACTTCTCTGTCGTCGTCGCCGATGAAGTGTGCTGCCACTTTTGCTGCATCCTCCGGACAACGGATTTTGTGTCGCTCACCCACCTCCTGAACGATTTGTTTGATGCGTTGGATTTCGTAGATTTTTTCCATGGTTGAACACTCCTTTCTTTGTTTGCCGGTGGGGGAATTTTTGCGCGAAGGCGGGTAGAAGGGTGCGGAACGAAGTGGAGCATACGAAGTATCAAGCGATTCGTTGACGGCTTGTGGGAAGCCCAATGACTTAGCAAGCCTTAAAAGCGATGCTTTTTAGGCTTGGTTAGCCGACTTGGCTTCCCCAAGCCGTCCGAAGAGCGCAGACCCTTTACGCGCCTAACAAGCAAAAATTATAATGGGGAGAGGCAAAGGAAGGAGCGTACTTGGGAAGGAGGTAAAAAATAAAACGCATTTTTAGCCTGTTGCATTTTTTTAAATGCAACGGCCTAAAAATGCGCCAAGACAAACTTTTTCAATCTTGGAATGCAACATAATCAAGATTATAAGCAGTAAATTCCATTGTGTTGCGTTCGAACAGTCCATAAAACAAAACTCCACTAACTACTTATATAACCAATAACAAAAGAGGTTAGAAAAAGAGAAATACCACCTAAAATCAGATATTTTTTGTCATTCCATTTAAAATAAAAGATAATACTTAATACAGTAACAATAAAAAAAATCAAACCAACAACCCAAATCATCTTTCTTTCCCCTACCCCGTTATTCTAGCAATAAATCCTCCTACTAAATACCCTGCTAATAAAATAATAAAAGATGCCCCTACATAAAATCCTATTCTAATAAATCATAGTTTACCTGAAGGAAAAAAGACACTTAGTCCAGAACTATTAAAAGAATTAGAGGAAAAGGTTTTGGAATTTTGGAGTTTAAATCCTCCAAAAGTGGATATTTTATTAACAGAAGCATAATATTATACAAAGTCATTAATAAAATCATACCCAATAAAACATTTAGGTATAAGCTTCCTACAGAAAAGCTCTGCGTATGCGGGGCTTTTCGTTCTTTAAAAAATAAAAGGAGCGACGAGAAACTAATTTACTTCTGACTATCCTATAGAGATTTATAAAAAAGAAAATCGATTTTAAGCTTCTTATTAAGCCCGTAGAGCGTTTTTTAATCAAGGGAATATAAAAACATTACCCATCTGTTTAAAACGCGTTATACGCCAATTTTAGTGGTCATTTTTTGATAAGGGTTAAAAACGATGTTGTTTTTCAATCTTGAGAAAAAGGAGTAATGGGCCATGCAGTAAATTTTGTTTACCCCATCATGCCTTATCCTTCAATTCTGGAATTTTCGGACGCATAAAAAAGACATGACGTCGTCGTATTTTATTTTTGTCAGACAAAAAACAGTGTGACCAACTTTGAGCAGACTTACATAAAGGGTAGGTAATTTGCCTGCTCCCTCGTGGTTTGCGAGTTCATCGGACATTAAACTGTTGCAAAATATTGCAATAAAAAACGCCTACCAAAGTAGGCCAAAAACTCATTGTAATTGCATTCGGTTCAATATCCGTGCTAATCGTTCTAACGCCAGGGCAATCGCTTTGTCTTTGTTGCGATCGACGAATTTGATCAGCGGCTTGGTGCCGGGATTATCAAGAAATACCGCTGTTACTTCATAATAACCTTGTGCGGTTATGTACACGTCAATTCGCGCTTTATATTCTCCAATCTCGCGATACAGTTCCTCCACTTTGTACCCTGACATATAAACTCCCCTTTGGCTGCCCTTTTTATGTTGGCAGGCGCATGGCGTTATATCACCGTTCTGATAATTCAAGTGTGTAAGGAGGATGAGTCCCGCTTCTTCATATAGCACAAGTTCATCCTTTATGGACAAGTTCTATGGGGCGAGACATTTAATCAAATTAATTCCCTTCCTTGTCTGTCTGGAATTAGGTCTTCGTGAGGATTACTACGAAATCTGTTGTAATAATTGCAAGTAACTTTTGCAAACATTTTGTTATAGAAAGTCGCAATCAACTGGTCTTCACCGTTTTGCGATTCTGATTTAAGTAGAAGATCCCATCCTTTTAGTTCTTGATTTTCTCGAATATAGAACATTTTCATTACCTCCACCCTATTTGATATACCCCACAAATTCCATCTTGAAGTTCTAAGAAAGTATGCGGTCAAAGAAAAACTTGTCACCTTAAAAGTTCAATATTTGTTATTTTATCCTGGACAAAATATATCGGTGTTATGTCACCGTTTTATAACGTTTTGACGTATGGAGCGGCCGAGGACAATATCCAAGACCAAGTGACGTTACTAATCCGAATCGTTTGATTTACTTACCAAATAATCGAGACCAAAATCCTTTTTTCTTCTTCCCCTCTTCCTCTTTGGCCGCCGCGATCATTTTGCGTGTCTCCATGGACTCCTTGAGGGACTGCATGAGAAGCTCATCCCTTTTCTTTAGGCTTTCCTCTATGTATTTTTGTTGCTGATCCAGCCTCATCATGAGTTCTTTTAGCAACTCGTTCTGTTTGGCGACCATTTCTTTTAGCGCTTGTATATCATCGTTATAACGCTCCGATTCCGTTTTTTTCTCTATAACGCTGACCGCCATATTAGATTGCCGAACCCATGCCATTACTGCTTCCGCCGCTTGTTCGAGCGTCATATCTAAAATGATACGCCCTGTCAGGTCAGAAAGGACTGGGACAAACGGATCCCTCTTTGTCGGATCAAGGCTAATCGCTCTTTGACATAGGAGAAAATCATTGGGATCGTGTATTGGAAATAGGGAAGGAGAAAGGGGGAGTACCCATAGCCATCAAGTTAAGAATTTGATCTTTTTTCAGCGCCAAAAACATGGTATCCTTTCTAACGAAAATCATCGTTGGAAAGGATTATTTTTTGATGGCAAAAAAGATGAAGGCATGGATAAAAACGATTCGTCAACTCTTCTCCTCTGAAGAACTGACCCGTCTGGCACGGAAAGTCGGATTCATTCAGCGGCAGCGTTCATTAACAGCGGAAGCCTTTCTGACGCTATGTGCTTGGGGAGACGGATCGCTCGCCTGTCAGTCGCTTCAGCGGTTGTGTGCCGATTTGGCGCTCTGGCATGATTGCTCTCTCTCGAATGAAGGACTGAATCAGCGGTTTACGCCTCGTGCCGTGGCGTTTTTAAAAGAGGTCTTTTTTACTCTCCTGATGCATCAACGTCCGGCACTCTCTTCCATCACCGAAACGTATCGCGCTTGTTTCACCCGTCTGCGGATCTTAGACTCTACCAGTTTTTTACTTCCGACCGACTATGGTGAGGACTATCAAGGTTCGGTTTCATCTGGCGCCAAAATCCAATTTGAGTATGAGCTGTTATCGGGCACCTGTCTTCAGCTGTGCGTCCAACAGGCCAATGATTCCGATGCCCGCTTTGCTTATCATACCCAGCACACGATTTTACCGAATGACCTTTGCATTCGGGATCTGGGGTTTTTTTCACTCGCCACGCTGGCGGAGATCGATGCTCGAGGTGCTTATTATATTACCCGGTTGCGTTCCGATATCAAAGTCTATATCAAACAGGACGGGGAGTGGCACGAATGGGATTGGGAATCGATAGGAAATCGATTGGGCGAGGGAGAAGCCGTGGAAGTGGAACACGTGTATATCGGACACCAACGCCTGTATGTTCCGCGTCTGATTTTTCGCCGTCTCACGGCGGAAGAATGGGAAAAACGGCTGACGTATGTGCGGAAAAAGGAAAAAAAGAAAGGGAAGGCGCTGTCACGCCAAACCCTTGAACAAAAGAAATATCACATCTTACTGACCAATTTACCACAAGAATCGTTTGATGCGCAACAAGTTTATGAGCTGTATTCGCTGCGCTGGCAAGTGGAGCTGTTATTTAAGGGCTGGAAATCCTTATTTGATCTTGACCGTGTCAAAAAGATGAAGAAGGAACGATTCGAATGCCACTTATATGGGACATTGATTGCCATTTTAGTCACGCAGACTCTTCTGTTCCAAGCCCGAAGGTATTGGCATCAACGGGAGGGAATCGAGATCAGTGAATGGAAAGCGCTTAATATCCTCCAATCGTATTGGCATCGGTTTCTTTTGCATCCCCAAGCGATGGAAACCGTCCTTCCATCTCTCCTGTCTCTGTTAAGGAAACACGCGAGGAAAGACCGAAGGAAAGGAGAGGAAACGGTATCGGATCTTTTAAAGAAATTGGGGATATGGTAGTGTGGGTTATGGATATAAATGCCAAATAACCCTCTTCTTGAGGGTTATTTGGCATGCCCAGCATTTGGTTTTCTCTTCATCCTTTGATTGATTTTTCGAACATGCGTATCATCCTAAAAAATTTTATACCGCTAACTTGACGGGTATGGGGGGAGTACCGTCCCTGGCATTCGGAACACCAATAACGGGGGAGCCAAATGCAATACGTTTGATCTCTTACAACGGCATTCTTCTCGTAATATCCATGGCGATGAAGGAGTTCGTTCACACCGTTTATGCTATAGGATTTTCCTCACTTTTTTCAATAAGAGTAAATATGATCGACAATTTTAAGTTATGCTTGGCTTCAAATCCTATATCGATAGAGAATTGGTATCTAATAGTAAAATATTACTATTTTTCAACATAATACAAATTGTAACAAATTTCGACATAGTTTCCATTGTATAATTATTTAAAAAATAATAAAAAAAGAAAGGGGATTTGGCAAAATGACATTTAGCAAGAAGAAAAAGAATCTACTAATTATCTTAGCTTCATTAGTTCTTTCGATCATTACAATTACTAGTGCCTATGCCGCAGTTTTAGTTGAACAATCAGGACTTAATTTACGCGTAGGGGAAAGTAGCGCAACTACTTCTCGAGTAACAGTTAAAAGTGGACAAGAGTTACGTGTGGGCATTTATTATTACTATAATGCTCCTCGTAAAAGTACGACTTATAAGATATTTAAAAACGGTGTCGAATGGTATAAGGGGACAATTAGTGGAAGTGAGCGGTATGTTGAGAAAGTATTTAAGCCTGGACCAGGTGAATATTCTGTCAGACACTATAATACGCCTGAAAAAGATGTAAGTTCATATGGTGGAATTCAAGTTTATAAACCATAATTTCCATTTTATAAAATCGCAGTTGTTTAATTTTACAACTGCGATTTTTATTGTGTGCCGGGTAGGTCGATGAACTAGGCGGTGAAAGTCCTCTATGGGCGTCGGGGGATGTTGGGATATGTGAATCATCAGTCAAAGGCAAGGGTGTCCATGGAGAAGCGAAATCTGAAAGAAACCCTAGACAAACCCTTGAATCCAACGAAATACATTCGAGGTTGCGATTTCAGGATGGGGTTGCAAGACAAAACGAAGTCCCCAATTGATCGATCGTTGCCTATTACTCCATGTAAAGTTGGTGCAAACTAAATTCTCTGTAAATCTCTGTGCTTTTATTTCTCAATAAACATTGGAACTATTCTAAGCTGATTTCATGTGGATGAATCGATCGGAAAGATAAGACTGAAGAAGCCCTTATTGCTTCCTCGATTTTATATGCTAATGGAACGAGCTTGCGAGTGAATCATATTAATAAGGATTAATTTGGTAAAACGTATGCCTATGAAACTCAGTATTTTTTCTAGACTAGTAATTTTCAAACCCTCAATAGAACAGGATTTTTCAAATTTTGTTTTCCTAAAATGGACTTCAAACTGTTGAACTCGGGAGAAAAAAATTAATGAAACACTCGAAAATAAAAATCGTAGCTATCAGTGTTGATAACTACGATTTAATTTTAAAATAAATTTATTGGTACTTTTCAGTTGTTTTACTGAAAAGCCGTAAAGCCTTTTTGAAATGCTTATTTTACTATTCGGATATGTTTAAAAGGCCAATAAATTATGTTTGCCTGGCCAACAACATCATTCATCGGAATGGCCCCAATATGACGACTGTCTTTACTATATCTTCTATTATCACCCATTACAAATAAATAGCCTTCAGGAACAGTGTTTCTACCGATTGGAGTATCCTTTAGAGTAAACGATTCCGTAAGGGGACCATCAAACTTGTTTTGTTTTTTGTATTCATCTAGATAAGGTTCTTTATACGCTTTCCCGTTTATATATAAAATATCATTTTTATACTCGATACGATCTCCAGGTAACCCAATTATGCGTTTTATGTAATCCTTTTTTTCTTTTGTATGGAACACAATAATATCAAACCTTTTCGGTTTTACAAAAGAATATTTTATTTTGTTTACAATCATACGATCTTGATCGTGTAGTGTAGGCATCATGGATTCTCCTTCTACTATAATCGGCGCAAATATGAAGTGTCGAACAAAAGCAGCTAATAAAATTGCAATAATGATCGCCTTCATCCATCCCAAAAACTCACTTTTCTTTTTCTCCATTATCATCATCCCCCTTAAAACATTGATGTAAATTTTATTAAGGCTCCCGAATCCTCGAAACAATCATCTTTACAATTCACTTAAATCGTTGACATGATGGTACTAAACGAACATTATCCATCTTCAAAGAATAAGTGAGTATCAATGATGTCATTCATTCTTTCATCGGTTTACCCGCAAAAGGAGAAACTGATTTTAACCATATCGAAATGATGAGATGTTTGTTTCAACATACATCGAGTGGTCTTGTAAGAAGAACCAACGCACCTATTAGCAAGCGAAAGGAACGAGCGACTGCTTGCTTGACGATTGGCGATCCATCGTGAGTTGCCCTAGATCATGATGTCTCGTCGTTTGACAATTCTAACACGAAAAAATAGAAGTCAGTCATATGTACAAAAGATGTGATGGCTTTACACCGTTTGATATATCTCGAAAAATAAAGTTACCTCGTCGACGCTGAATTATACGAAGGAAAAAAGAAAAATAAATATGTCCAAGACATATGTCTTCATCCCTACACACTGTCTTTAGATGTACCAAACGCTGATGGATTACCGATTACTCATTCGCATAGATGGTGACAACAATACGCAAGCCAACATTCATATCTGACTGAAAGCGCAGATGTCAATTTAATCATCAAACAAAGCTTAGGTCGTGAATATAAGGAGTTATGGTTTCTTTACAGAAAGGATAGCATGTTTTTTATTATAGTTACAAGGAAATCATAATAATGATTGAGCAATAGATGATGTATAAAATTTTGTGTGAAGCATTTTACTTAGAGCTGATTATGCGAGAAGAAATAAAAAATTTCCTCTAAATAAAAAGGTCGGAAGGAAAACATTTCGCGTACTATCAGGTCAATGAGCTCTGGCAAGATGATTTGTCCCATGGCCCGTTGATTCGTGTGAATGGCAAAACACAAAAAACGCTTTTAATTGCCTATATCGATGACTGCTCGCGGGTCGTGCCGTACGCTCAGTTTTTCTCTTCCGAGAAATTTGACGGGTTGCGGATCGTGACCAAAGAAGCGTTGCTTCGATACGGAAAGCCGAAGCGAATTTACTCGGATAACGGCAAACATTGGATACTACGATAATCGGGCGATATTCGCCTTACTCTGCTCCGATATTTTCTCCTAAATTTTAAGGGTGTCCTCAACTTTGGGGACACCCTCTTTAATTGTGTCGCTTATAGCGTTATATCGCCGTTATGGTATTTGATGCGAGTCCGCAATTTGCGGATTCCAGACCCTAACTATTCATCAATTTGATGAACAGACTTATTTACCAAACAGACGGGCCCAAAACCCTTTCTTTTTCCCTTCTTCCTCTTTGGCCGCCGCGATCATTTTGCGTGTCTCCATGGACTCCTTTAGGGACTGCATAAGAAGTTCATCCCTTTTCTTTAGGCTTTCCTCTATGTATTTTTGTTGCTGATCCAGCCTCATCATGAGTTCTTTTAGCAACTCGTTCTGTTTGGCGACCATTTCTTTTAGCGCTTGTATATCATCGTTATAACGCTCCGATTCCGTTTTTTTCTCTATAACGCTGACCGCCATATTAGATTGCCGAACCCATGCCATTACTGCTTCTGCTGCTTGTTCGAGCGTCATATCACTGCTTTGTTTTATCTCCATGAAACGCTTCAAGACTATAACGTCTCTTTCGAAATAGCCTCGCTGTCCTTTGTCATTAACGTGAAACTTGTACCCAGCGTCTTGGAGGATGAGAGCATACTTTCTTAAAGTGGATTCCTTGATCCCTAGCAAGGTACACACGTCGCTCGGCCCCATTAATATTTGTCCCTCATTCATATCGCCCGTCATAACGCATTCACCCCAGTTATAACGACGTTATGTTTATCATTCTAACAGTACAGATGAATGTTACACAACTGAAATACAATAGAGTTACCTAAGTTGTATCGAAAAATTTTGTAATAATTAGTCGAAAAATAAAACTTTTTCCATTAAATAAATTTAAACAAATATAATTATGTATGAGTTTAGCTAACTATTAATTTATAGAAACGGGAGGAATGAGAAAATGAAAACTAAGAATTTGTTAAATCTTTCAGGAATTTTTTTATCATTTTTAGCAATTATGTTAATAATTTCTCCTGAAAAGGAAGTAAAAGCTGCAATTAACAATAAACCAGGAAATATTATTGTAACAAATGATACTAGTAGTAGTGGAATTACAGGGCATGCAGGTATATATATTGATGCAACACATATTCTACATACCTCTGGTTGGAAAAGTGAACCATATCCCCTGGTTATAAGCGAACAAGACTGGCATAAGAGATATGATTCTTCTAAAGTTATTAGACCTAAATCAAGTGAATTAGGAAAAAAGGCTGCGGAAATGGCTGTAAAATATTTCGAAAACAAAAAAATACCTTATAGTCTCAAAGATGCGAATAAAGGTCCAAAAGATATTACAAATACATATTGTAGTGAATTAGTTTGGTACTCTTATTATAAGGCGGGTAAAATTTTTAAAGTTCGGACTACTATGTTCGGAGCAGTAATTTATGTTGAACCAAGGAGTCTTGTTACTCCGTACAGTTTTATTGATAAGAATAATGTTGAATATAATGGTTTTCAATTTATAGATAACACATGGTAAGAATAAAAAGAGCATTAATTGATTAAAAATCAATTAATGCTCTTTATTTATTATATGTTCTATTCCATTCTCCGTATAAGACTCTAAAATGACTTTACCTTTATCATTTTTATAGTAAAAATATGTTCTATTATCATTTTTTAATTTAATACTAACCATCCATGCTTTATTCCCTTTTAAATTTGAAAAAAATGGTTCAATGGAAATGATATCATCTTTAGAGATATTTTTTTTAGTTGTTAGATATTCAATCACACTATTTTTAACATCTGTTTTTTTATATTGAATATAGCCAAATCCACTTCCAAAAACAATAAATAATAGTAATAAAATAACTCCTATTTTTTTTACCATATATCTTCTCCTCTTCCCCATTTTTTGTATTCACTAAAAATTTATTATATAGCATTAGTAGTGTTTCCTCAAATCTTAAATAGACTAAGAGTCAGTCAAGACTTTGTGGAGAACATTTTTTCGGTTCACTACGGGCGTTGTCAATCACTAGTTAGCGAACCATTTTCAGGAATTAATATCGTAAGCGCTTTCGGACTCTCATCCCTCATCTTGAGGCGATGATACGATATTCCATTTTTTTTACACCCAACCACCATCCCGGAGCGCCGACAACGCTTGATGGATCGGTGTCCCGGATGACCGCTGCAGACACGGTAGATTCTGACGCACCACATCTGCCCATAACCGTCCGGCCTTCCGTTTGGCCTGTTCGATCCGCTTGGACTTTGTTGAGGCCGAGGCCGCCGTTCGGGTCTCTTCTTCCTCCACCAACTGCCCATTTCTCCGCCAAATCCCGTCGATTCGGGCCGCCATCGCCCTCAGAAACGCCCGAAGCCCTTGGTCTTTCCAGCTGCGGCGGGATTTCACCCGATGCGCAAACCGGCTCATCACGCTCTCGGCGTGGCCCATCGGACGCATGCCGGTCGTCTCCACCCCTTGCTCCGACAGCCACTCCCGATAGTCCCGGATGCATCCCGGCATCGACTCGATCCGGCGGATCATGGCAGCCATCTGCTTCTCTTTCGCTTCGTCCTCCAACGTGCCGACCGCGCTGTTCAGCTCCACGAGAAGCCCCTCTTCGTCTTGTTTCGCCAGCTTCTTCCGCACCTCCCGCCAACGCGGATGGCCGGACAGACACTGACGCAGCTCCCGCGCCACATGAAATCGATCCAGCTGAAAGCACGCCCGCTTCCCAAAATACTCCCGGCAGGCCGTGATCCACGACGCTGCGTCGCCGTTGATGATCAACAGGTCCCGGCACGGATCATAGGCATATTCGTTCATCAGCCACTCTTCGAACCGTTTCGTTTCCATCCCTCGTGAACCGCCAGGATTTTCTCTTCTTTCGCCCGTTTCCCTTTCCCCTGGCGGGAAATAAACAGTCCATCCGCCTCCACAAACAGCACCCGGCCGTGCCGTTGGGAAACAGGGCGGTGCAGCGAGACAGGGGCCTCCAGCACCAGTTGGCGAATCGCCTCGTGGCTCATGACCGCATACCCCACGATCGACTCCAACGTACGGGCCGCTTTGCGGTAGGAAGAGCACTCTACGGCCAACTCGACCGCCGTTTCCTCGAGGCAAGGACTGATCGATCGGGCCCCATCAAAGCCTAATTCGGCATCCAGCAAGAAGGTATAGTTCCCCGTTTGCCGGTCATAGTAGTAGTTCCGTCGAAACGTCACTTCTCCAAACAGCGTTTGGATCGTAGTCGGCCGTTTGTCTTTCAGCTGATACCGGCGCTTGTCCCGCGCTTCCGCCAGTTGTTGATCAATCTCCTCCAAAAGGGCCGCCAACAAGACAGCGAACACCTTTTGAAGAGTTCTGACTAATTGTTCCTCCAGCTCTTTTAATAAAGGCCATTCTGTGGTAAGATGTTTCATGGACTCTCTCCCTCCTGTTTTCGGTTGATGTTGACAATCACCATCATAGCAGGGAGAGAGTCCTTTTTGCATGACATTTGCTTTTTTCTACCGCGCTTCGCTTGGTGGCCCCGACGAGCGTCGCGAACAAAAGTTCGCAACCCTCGTCGGGGATCATTTCGGAATGTCACCCACAAATATTTTACTCACACATAGACTAAAGATCAGTGATTGTTTTTATTTCCAAACTAATAAAGATCCATTTGCAGGGGAGCCATTCAATCTTAACAAACTTCATAATAAAAAAGTATTATTTTGTTGCATTATAAATTAATGGAATTAAAGAAGTGATTAATTCTTCATAATATCAAATATGTTGTATTCATCGATACACGATAAAGCGAAACTGGTTTTTTCTTTGTCTTTTTATATATGTATACCCATTTTGTATGATTAAACTAGACATATAATATACATTATATGTATTCCAATCCCATCTCGTTTATGTTATACTCGTCATATAATATTATTTTTTAAATTAATTATCCTCTTTTTGAATCTTTCCAAACTAGACGTATAAGTGAAAGGGTGGAACGATGCTCAACGAATATGTGGACTATCTTCGGGAAAAAGGGGCTTCCCCAAACACAATCATCTCTTACACGAATGACTTGAATATCTTTTTTAACGACTTACATATCCGCCCAAGCGATTACGTCACGTCGGCTGACATCCGCAAATGGATCCAGCAAATGTTGAACCCGTCCGAGGGAAAACCGTTGGCCATCTCTACGATCAACCGCCGGCTCAATTCGCTGCGAAGCTTTTATGCGTGGGCGGTCGAACATCATAAGATCGAACAGAACCCAATGAAAGACATCCAGGATTTAAAATCGGCTGATGAAGACAACGAAAAAATTATGTGGCTCACGGAAGAAGAATTTGAGGACTTGTTGCATCGAATGCGGAAAAAACCGGTGCAAAGCCGGGGAGTCGATCCCGAGGAGAAATATCGACGGGACCGCGCGGTGGTGTACCTGCTTACTTATGCAGGATTGCGGGTCGAAGAGCTATCGAACCTCAAATTAACGGATTTAGATTTAGAGATGAAGCGAATTCGGATCGTGGGAAAGGGGATGAAGGTTCGAACGGTACCGATCTCGAATATCTTGCTGGCGGAACTCGAGGATTGGCTGAAGTTTCGTGCGGAAATGGCGAAAAAGAAACCACATGTCGCTCAATCGCCATACGTCTTTTACAGCCAGCGCTCGCCGAAGTTTTCGGTACGGGGCATTCAGCGAATGATCGAAAGCTACAGCCTGCCAAATAAAAAATTAACTCCACATATGTTCCGTCATACGTTTTGTAAGTGGATGTTAAAGGCGACGAACAACGATATCGAGAAAGTGCGGAGGCTTGCTGGCCACAGCAATATCGCCACGACCTCACGGTACTTAAAGGACAGCTACAGCGATTTGGCGGATGCAGTCGAGGCTCTGCCGAAATTCTAACCTAAATCATTTCATTCTAGAAAGGAGAAAGCCGACCGATGATGGATCGATTGCAAGTCATTGACGGGTATTTTAGCGATAATGCGTTTTATATGCGTAGCATGGCCGGATTTCCGTTAGAAGGTCGCTTCAAGGCTGCTGGTCTTCGTTCGTTGGCACGATTGATCGATGAAAACGAACCTTTTTCGTTCACCCTGGGTTCGAACACCATGATCCATGTTCCCGTGGAGCTGAATAGGCAGCTGAAGAATGAGCTGTTCATGATTGCAGAGAGGTTGGAAGCCGAAAAGGAATAAACGAAACGTAAAACTTTTCGATCCGGGACGTCCAGCGAATGATCGAAAGCTACAGCCTGCCGAATAAAAAACTTACGCCTCATATGTTCCGACATACGTTTTGTAAGTGGATGCTAAAGGCTACGAACAATGACATCGAGAAAGTGCGGCGGCTTGCCGGCCACAGCAATATCGCCACGACATCACGATACTTAAAAGATAGCTACAGTGATTTGGCGGATGCCGTGGAGGCGTTGCCGAAATTCTAACATCAAGATGGATGACAGTTTTGGCATCGGAGCTGTCCAAGTACATTTAGAGACTATATAGAAAAAATGCCCTGGAGGGTAGAATTTCAGGGCATTTTTTTGTTCCCTTTCCGAGAAGAGTCAATTAAACTACGAAACCTTCAAAATTTACCTACCTTGTTAAAAAACCTCTTAGTAAGGTTTACAATCACTAAGATCTTCCTTGCTGGTCAATTAATAAATAGCTAGGAGAAATTTTTAATTTAGCATTGCTGCTCTAATAAAATCATATACGGGTTTAATCATTTTTGGTCCTCCATTGTAAGTGGTACCATTGACACTAAAACTGCCTCTATGAACAGCAATGATTTCATTTGATGAATTTAATAAAGAAGAACCGGATTGCCCATTGTAAGTATCAATTTGATAAAATGCAAGTTCATTGGTTTCTTTTGAAATAGAGCCAGTCATTCCCCATTGAGAAACTTCGTTATACTGTTCGATTTTATCCCCTGGGTATCCATAAAGTTTTGCTGATGTACCTTGAATGCTAGATACTTGTCTTAATGGAAGGTATCCAACTACATCACCAATATTTTTTCCTAAGTATGTGCTAAGCTTAAGTACTGCAAAGTCTTGAGTTGGATCGCCTGTTTGAACATAGTTGCTTGTAATATAATAATCTACTATTTGATATACCCCATATGAATACGTATTATTATTGACAGCGGGATATACATAACCGTTTATCGCACCAGACTGATTTGTAACATCCATAACACAATGTGCATTTGTAAGGACTTTATCTTTCCCAATAACAGTTCCTGTGCAAGTATACCAACCATCTCTAAATTCTAATTCAATGTACGCGATTTGTCTGTGAGGAGTGACTGAAGTATTGGAAACCTTTGTACGACCATCAGCACCAATAACGACCTGAGGGAAATATTCATTTGGAGATTTACCACCTATATATGTTGTTTCAGGGGTTAAATTATATTTGTAAGGTTTATTTTTTTTGAAATCCGTATTTATCTCTGTTTTTGGAAGAACTTCACCGGTACCTTCCGAGCCTTCTGTGACTAAAGATTTGGAATTCTTTAACTTTTTTATGTAGTCTTCATACTTAATGACTTCACCTTTTGAATTAATCATGTCATAAGCATTATTACTATTTTTTTGAGCGTTGACGGTTTCTGGAGCATTAATTATGGGCGAAATGATAAACCCAACCATTACTAAAATGATAAATCCAATTTTTTTCATAAAGTAGCCCCCCTTTATGAATTTTTCAAAGTTATTATAACCAAATAGTTCATATATTTCAATTATTTTGAAAATTATAATTACATAGGTTCAATCTTTATAACTTCGACTTTGCCCGGATACGATTCTAAAATCTCTGAATACCACACTTTTACTTTTTGTCCATTTTCTATTCCCCTCAAAGTACCAAACCCCTTAATTAATAACTTACTCATATTATATTTTCTTCTTAATTCCTGTATTGTTAATTTGTTTGCGTCTTCCTGAACAAAATCTGGATCTTCAACTAAATATACTTCCCCTTCTTTCATAATTATAAAACCTTCCAAAGTAGCTTCTTGATTAAGAGATTGGTTAGTTCTATATTCGCTAAAGAAAAATAATAATAATATAAGACCTAAAATAGTACTCACTAAAATATATCTTTCCATACGCTTGCCTCCTAGCTTTTATATTTTGTGTTATATAATGGTCTATCTTCTATAGATCCATAGTTTTCCCTTCCCAAGATAACAGAGCATTTTATAGTAATACATATTCAGCATATTCAGTGAGCCCAATTCCTAGGTATTTCCCAAAGGATGTCATTATCTTCTCCAATGACATCGTTATTCGCTACCACGACCATTGCGGAGATAATCATAAAGTAACAAATAAAAATTTTGGAGGGGGGTTCGGTTCCGGGAGTAGCTGGCTAAATACCTCTAATTTGAATTTCAAGAGCAACTGTTCTGTTAATCGGTGGTTTTTCAATAATAATGGTTATTGCAATTATCACCGTAATTTCCCTTTGGAATTCCTCTGGATTTTCACTCATTTTATACTGTTCTCAATTGCAGTATATTTTGCATTAAGAGCGATTACTTTTGCCCCTTAATCATACGCAGGCATCAGTAGAAATTTCCACTCTTTTAGGAAAGGCAGGGGTATTATGGGGAGCGAGCATGATTTGCCTGTTACTTGGTATTTCTAAACTTTTGAATAAGGACATAAAAATAGCCCCTTTCTCACCTTGAAAGGGGCTTGCTGCTTTTAATCCTCAAACAGCTCGTTCATTAAATCCTCAATTTCTTTTCTTCGTTTATCAGTTTCTTCTTTGTCCACGCGAAAATGGCCATTCTCCAATATGATCACATCGCCGACCTCAGCATTCTTAGGAAGCTTGCTTTTTTCGATATCCACCATTTTTCCATCTTCTGCTTCACAAACCGCCAAATCGCCTTCAAAACGGTCAATAATATACTTCATTTACTCACTTCCTATCATTTAATCATTTCAATGGTTTTACATTAAAAGAGAGAGTCGTTCCATTAGTGGTTGCAATGATAGTACCTTGTTTATCAGTTCTAAATATATTTACCTTATATGATTTAAGACGATTTAATACCTCAGATGTTGGGTGACCGTACGAGTTGTTTTTTCCAACAGAAATCACAGCATAGGTTGGTTTTACAGCTTTTAAAAGTGTCGTGCTGGTAGATGTTTTTGCCCCGTGATGACCGACTTTTAACACATCAGCGCGCAAATCTTTCTTTGCCTTAACCATATCTGCTTCGGCTTTTGCCTCCGCATCACCAGTGAAAAGGAATGACTTTTTACCGTAAGTAATCTTTAAAACAGCACTCCAGTCATTTAATTCACTTTTACTATAGGATTTCACAGGGCCAACAAACTTCGCGGTGACTCCTTTGATAGGAAGAGTTACATCTGCTTTGGCAGTTTTAATGGTCAACTTTTTGTTTTTTACAGCAGTTAGAAAATCCTTATATGCTTGCGAAGTATGGCTAACCTTTGGAGCGTATACATTCTTCACTGGAAATGCTTTTAAAACTTCATCTAATCCACCGATATGATCTGCATCAGGATGAGTAGCAATCATAAATTCAATGTCCTTTACTTTTTGCTTTTTGAGGTATGCAACTACATCACTGCCGTCCTTGTTTCCGCCATCAATCAGAATATCTTCACCATTAGGCGCTTTTATATAGATGCTGTCTCCTTGACCAACATTAATAAAGTGCACATACATGTTTTTTGTGGCCGCATTCGTTGTTCCACTCATAGGAACAACCATAAAAAAGAAAGCCATGACAAACGAAACAAATAACTTTAATTGCTTCATAAAACACATCCCCCTTTTGGTTTCGAGAAAATTATAACAATTATTTGATAACAAAAGAAGGTTATAAGAAAATTAATATAACCCGTGGTGCTAGATAAAATCAGACAAGCATAAAAAATAGCCCTTGCATGAGGAACTCCTTAAAATGAAAGTGCAACCAAACATCAAAAGGAGAGGTTCCCATGCAAGAGCACTTTCATTTTACAACAGATCGTGTCAAACTTCAAAAACAATATGCATCGATTTTGCTTTTTGTATCGGCTCAACTATCGAGTATCCAGATTCCTCTTCAACGTCGAAATCGTCATTTGTTGAAACAGAAAGACGAAGTCATCATCACCATCCATGTCCTTGGAAAGTTGTTGGGCTTCACTTCCGAACGGGCTTGGCATCGGTTTGTGATTGGGAATTTGTTTCCCAAGGACTTATTCCCTGAGCGTTCTCGGTACAACCGTCGCTGCCGAGCGCTTAGCTTTGCGATCAAGTGGATTCGGCACCAGCCGGCCAAGCGTGGGCAGCACCATGCGTATGCGGTCGTGGACAGCTTGCCGATCGAGCTGTGTCATTCAGCTCGAATGCATCGCGTCAAACGATTCCGTGGAATTGACGATATTGGCTATTGTGCTTCCAAAAGGATCACTTTCTATGGGTTGAAACTTCACCTGCAGGTCACCGACCAAGGGCTTCCGATGGGATATGTTGTCACCGAAGCGTCTTGTCACGACCGGGTGGCCGCTGAAACCGTCATGACGCAAATTCCACATCCGTATAACCTCGGTGACAAAGGGTACATCAGCCAAAAACTGCAAAAGAAGCTGTACGAAGAGCACCGAGTCGCTTTTTGGACGCCCGTTCGAAAAAATCAGCGAATTCGCCAATCGGACGCATGGAAACAGTGGATGAAGCGAAAACGTAAAGTGGTGGAAACCGTGTTTTCGATTTTAGTCGATTCGTATCGGATCACCGAGATTCGAGCGAACTCGGTTTCTGGATTTGAAACGGCACTGGATGGTATTTTACTGGCTTACTCCCTTGTTGTTCTTGGGCTAGTTGAGCGTTAAGACTCAACTAGCACCACGGGTTAATATAATGTTTTTAATTGGGGGAGTAGTTATGTTCAATATAGTGGGCAAGTTGCGCTGCCCAGTTTGTGCAAAACCTATTCAACTCGAAGACAAAGTGTTTCTCGATATTATTAACACCGTAATCCATCAAAAATGTTATTATCAATCACCATATTATCACATACCAAAGAAAGACGAGGGGACGTTTAAAAAAATACTGTTAAAGTATCCGTTTTTTATTGACTGCTAAACATACTACTCATTCAAAATCCCATCAGATCAATGATAGATGGTATTTTATTTATGTCAGACATAAAATAATAAGAATTTATATACAAAAATTACCTCTCACTAAAGACTTGAACTTTTCTCGTTATTTTAAGACAAACTCATACACTATCTGTAAAATTAAATTAGACCATATAAGCAAACATTCCAGGAGGTACACAATGGAAA
Source organism: Parageobacillus toebii NBRC 107807 (assembly GCF_003688615.2). GTDB lineage: Bacteria > Bacillota > Bacilli > Bacillales > Anoxybacillaceae > Parageobacillus_B > Parageobacillus_B toebii. The sequence continues at coordinate 39,464 of NZ_CP049704.1, forward strand.
ATACGAAGCAAAAACTGACGTTGCAACAACTCGAGTCTCATTTATGGGAATCTGCCAATATACTACGGGGGTCAATCGATAGCTCTGATTATAAAAACTACATATTCGGTCTGTTGTTTTTAAAACGACTAAATGATGTGTTCGTCGAAACTGCGGAGCGCATCGAGCGCGAAGAAGGAGAAGACTATGGATGGTACGACCGAGACGAGCACCAATTTTTTGTGCCGGAACGGGCGCGTTGGTCTTATATCACGTCACTCACGCAAGACATCGGTGCAGCCATCAACAAGGCATTTGAAGAACTAGAGGAAGAAAACCCAGCACTAGAAGGAGTGCTCGCAAGCATTGACTTTAACGACAAAGAAAAATTACCGGATAAACTATTGCTTCAATTACTTCAACACTTCAGCAAAATCGACTTGCGCAATGAAAACTTATCCGATCCGGACATTCTCGGACGCGCTTACGAATATCTCATTAAACAATTCGCCGACGACGCAGGGAAAAAAGGTGGCGAGTTCTATACGCCTTCCCAAGTAGTTCGTCTGATTGTCAAACTCATCAAACCAGAAGAAGGGATGCGTATATGCGATCCAACGGTTGGAAGCGCGGGAATGCTTATTCAAGCTGTTGACTACATTAAGGAAAACAGCGAATGATTGAAAGCTATATCCTGCCGAATAAAAAGCTCACGCCCCATATGTTCCAGCATACGTTTTGTAAGTGGATGTTAAAAGCGACGAACAACGATATCGAGAAAGTGCGGAGACTCGCAGGTCATAGCAATATCACTACAACATCACGATACAGCTCATTCGTTAAATCTACAATTTCTTTTCTTCGATCATCAGTTCTTCTTTGTTCATACGATTTTTTTACATAGAAGTATATTATTTAGAACTATGTTCTAAATAATCAATGAAAGTATAGAAAATTATTTCTTAACCTTTTCAATTAGTTTAATTTTCGTTATATATGAAGCTTCCCGCAAGCCGTCCGAAGAGCACAGGTCCTTTATGCGCCTAACAAGCAAAAATTACAATGGGGTGAGGCAAAGGAAGAAGCGTCCTCGGGAAGGAGGTAAAAAATAAAACGCATTTTTAGCCTGTTTCATTTTTTTAAATGCAACGGCCTAAAAATGCAACAGGACAAGGCTAAAGAATATTGCTTTTATAGCGAAAGAACCTCTCTTATCGTTCTAGTACGCTTGATTTTTCTCGGAATTTTTCTAATGATTGATATTTATCGGGATGGGGTTGTGGGTCAGGTTTTAATTGCAAGAACGGATTCTTCCATAAAGCATAAAATTTCACATCCTCCCGAATCCATTCTTTGGCTTTCTTCGGTTCTTTCCAATCTTCTCGAATTTCTTGCAACGATTTCTTTGTGGCAAAAGTGTGCGTGAAAGTGCCTTTATCTCCTTCTAACTGTACGGATAGAATATGTAAATGATTCCTCTTTTCCAACAATTGAATCGCCTTCACTCTAAATTCTTCGTTTCTCACAAACTCGTATTGATGATTCCCGCGATCATCTCGCATAAACTGCATTTTCTCGGCCAGTGTGACTTCTTTGAAAAAACCCATGAATTTTGCATAATAAGGATTTTCTTTCTCCATTTCAAGAACATGAATCGGGCGATTCCTGATCGTTTCGTGAATATCAATTAATTGTATCTTCGTTTCTAAGGGCAAGCTGCCAACTTTTAATATCATTTGTTCCTTTCGGATAAGGGGAAAACGATGAGCTTTAATCACCCCTTTTAAAGCAATATCAGATCGATCGCTAATAATATTGGCAGGTACTCTTAATTCGTTTTCCTTTAATCGATAATAGGGCTGCTCTGTTTTTCCTCCTTTAGTAACAATGGCGTGGGCAGGAAGAGTGGCGTATCCGCCCCTGAAATTTCCGATCACAACAGCAAAACGGGTTTTCGTAGGGGCGGCGTGTGCTTCTTTATATTGAAGATTGGGATAGTCCCTCACTAACACAATATCTCCTGTACGAATGGACATCCAATTATTCTTATTCACGGATTCCCCACGCTTTCTTTACGGCGTCGGCTAATTTTTCTTCATCGTTTTCGTCCAACGCTTTTTCGATCTCTCTCACTGTTTCTTCTGGTACTCCTTCATCTACAGCTTCTTCTAAATACTCAACTAAGTAAAAAGCATACGAAGGATTCGGACGTCCCTCTTTCTCATGGATTTCCACCCTTGATTTTAAATAGTTCAAGGCCTCGTCAAGATACTTTTCTTCTTCCTCCGTAATTTCTAAGTCTTCGATCAGTTGCTCTCTTGTTTTATCAAAGGTCGTGTAACTCCATAAAAAATCATAATATTCGTCTGGGGTCATTTTACAGAACGGTTTTGTCTTTTCCATATTTCATCACCTCATTATTAACGTTGCAGCTGCATCTCTTTATCTTTTTCGTTTTTATTGTTTTTGTCTTGATCTTTAGATGACTCATGTATCTGACGCAATTCTTTGATTCGTTCTTTCATCAACTCGTCAATTTCTTGGATAATGCCCTGGGCGACATGCTGAATCTCTTTCATGGCTTGTTTCGCCAACTGAATGTCTTTAGCCCAGGTCGCAATATATCCAGCGCTGTATGGTTCTGTGTCCAATCCGTAATATTTGGAGACAATAAATGCAACAGCTTCAGCTTGTGCTTCTTTGTGTCCTCTAGGCAAGTTTTGCATGTCACTCTCTTTATGATGCAATTGAGCGTGGGCGTATTCGTGAATGAGCGTTTTGAATTTCAATGAAGTATTTTCAACAGACGCATTAATACGAATAAGGTGCTTTGCTCGATCATAGTACCCCTTTGTACTCGGGTCGTCCAATACCTCTTCTTTCACCTCAATTCTGTTTTTATTCAAATGAGCCAGAAAATGCTTGTAAAGCGACTGAATGTGCTCGCTTTCTTTTAAATCTTCACGAATCAATTTTCGGATATCAAACAGCTCTTTTCCTTGGGTTTGGCTAATATCAAAGACGTTGACAAAGCGAAAACCTTTTAGAATTTCTTTCTTTTCCATCACTGTTCGCCCCTTTTCATCACGGACAGGCTCGTTCGTTTCAGGGTCAATATTCCAGATACCCTACTATCTCATAATCAATGAGAAATTCTCCTGAAGGAATCTCAGAAATGGTCTTAAGACCCGGCGGCTTAGTGCGATAAATCGGCTTTTCGCTGCCCAGGATTTCATGGTACTCGTACATAATTGGTCATCCTTTCTTCAAATGGTCTTGGTTTATTGGAATGTGAACTGGATTTCCCCTTTTTGGAGTGTCAAATAGGCGTCAAAGGTCTTTTTCCCTTTGAATCCCTTGATCTTATTGGTTTTTCCTTTTTCACAAAGCTGCTTAACGTGTGTCTTAGTGATGTTTTTTCCTAAAATGGACTTCGGAAATGTCTGCTTACACCCGTTGGCATACTCTGTACATCCGTAGAATGTCTTTCGATCGACAATGTATCCTTTTTGACAACGAGGGCATGGGGCGATCGTATTTTCCTTCTTGATCTCTTCAAGCGCCTGTTTGGCATCGATACGTTCAACATCCTGAGAAGCCTGTTGAATCAGCGCATAACATAGCTTTTTCGCCTGCTCAATAAACACCTCTTTTGATCGGTTGCCTTTCCCGATTTCTTGCAAAAACAGCTCCCATTTCGCTGTCATTTCCGGCTTGGATAGGATAGTTCCTTTGACTGCTTCGCAAAGGATTTCTCCTTTCTTCGTCACAAACACTTGGTTTTTCTTTACTTCGATTAGTCGCCGTTGAATCAAGGTATCAATAATGGCTGCTCTTGTGGCTTCGGTTCCTAACCCCTCAACCTGATTCAACGCTTCTTTCATCTCCTGATCTTCTACGTACTTTCCGGCTGTTTTCATTAGTGTGATAAGCTGTCCTTGGGTATACGGCTTTGGTGGTTGAGTCATCCCCTGCTTAACGGAAATATCGGCTTTAGCCGATTCTCCTTCTTTAACTTCAGGTAAAATAGCTACTTGTTCCCCTTCGCTTTCTTCGTCTTTTTCGTTTTGATACAGAGCCCTCCATCCCATCTCTTTCTCTGTTCGTCCTTTAGTGACAAATTCTTGTTTTCCAACAGAAGTAATGATGACGGTTTCGTCATAAACATAATCAGTCATGAACATAGCCAGGGCGCTTTTTAATATTTCGTAATACACTTCTTTTTCGTCAGACGAAAAAGTTTCAAACGCCTTAGTGTCAGGGACTTTTTCTGTTGGAATAATGGCGTAGTGATCGCTCACTTTCTCTGGATTTACATAGCGTTTAGAAGGCTGAAGCGAACGAATAGGAACATGAATGCCTAGACACTGTTGATATTGGTCCACATGCTTTTGTAAGTAGGTGTATTCTTCCTCGGTGATATATTGCGAATCGGTTCGAGGATACGATACATATCCTTTCTCGTATAAAGATTGCACAAGCTCCAATACTTTCGTTGGACTGAACTTTTTGGTTCGGTTAAGCTTGCTTTGCAGCGTCGATAAACTGTGCAGTTTCGGAGCTGGTGTTCGTTTTTCGCTGATTCGTACGCTCTTAATCACTGCTTGGTACGTCTGTTGCTCTTTCGTGATGTCGGGACGGACAGTTTCGTATAGTTCATCAAGAGACGAAAAACGTTTGTTTAGTTTTCCTCGGTATGTTCCGTTCTTGACTGTAAACTGTCCCTCTAATTCGTAAAACGGTTCCGGTCGAAATTGTTCAATTTCTTTTTGGCGATCGTAAATCAGTTTCAAAACAGGAGTCTGCACCCGTCCGACGCTAAATACATCCCGGATGCCCTTTTGCTGAAGAAGAAGCGTATAGAGCCGACTAGCATTCATTCCTACTAGCCAGTCGGCGATCTGTCTCGCCTGGGCTTCATGAAACAAATGGATGGTTTCTTTCCCATCTTTCAGTTCAGCAAACCCTTTTCGAATGGCATTTTCGGTTAGAGATGATGTCCAAAAGCGCTTAATCCGTTTTTTCGAGCATCCGGCCATGAGGATAAGCAGACGAGCGATATTTTCTCCTTCCCTGGCTGGATCGGTCGCAATAATGATTTCATCAGCCTCTTTAAGCAGCTTCTTAACGGTTTGAAACTGTTTGGCTTTATCCTTCGACACTTTGTACTCAAACTGCCCAGGAATAATCGGCAAAGTGGCCAAGTCCCATTTTTTCCATTCCGGACGGTATTCCTCTGGCTCTTTCAGCTCGACTAGATGGCCAATTGCCCAGGTCACTGTTGCCCCGTTCGGAAATTCTTTACACGACTGAATAGAAAGAAAACCGTTTCCTTTGGTATGTGGAAACGGTGATGCGAGTTTTCGTGCCTGGTCGGGTTTTTCTGCAAGAATGACGATCATGAAAGCATCCCCCTATCGATTTCAAATTGGCAGCTCGTCGGCGATTTTCTGATTGCTTTCTTCTTGCTCTCCTTCGCTGTCATCGCTGAATTCGCTGAATTCTTCAATGATCTCCATTAAGTCCTCCTCGGTGATCTCATCTTCCATTTCATCGAATGCGTCTAATTCTTCCTCAATTTCATCTAAAATCGATTGTAGTTCTTCTGCTTCTCCCACTTCTTCGGATTCATTTTCTTCATCTTCGTTTTCATCCTCAACGTTGCCAAGTAATACCCTCAATTCCTCTCCGGTAATCTCTTCGTCCTCTTCTTCTTCGTCAATCTTATTGATCTCATCGATCATTTCGTTAAGCAATACCACATCCGACTCTTCTAACTCTTGCTTGACTTCTTGGATGTCTTGGGCAGCCGAATCTTCTTCATCCCATACCCATTCTCCATTCCACAACGGCGCAGTATATCCTAAACGGCTTCGGTATTTTTCATAGTTGCTCAATAAATCGCCGTAAATATCGAACTGCCACGCTTTTTCTAGCTTCATCGGGTAAGCCCCAGATACGAATAAATAACAAGTGTTTTTGTCCATGTTCATAAGTTCGCCCGGCGTAATCAATGAGCGCTTTACATATTGCTCTGAAATGCTTTTGCTGCCTTCCTTACGTCCATAGGAAGCACTTTTCTGTTTGTGCTTCACCGTAGTCTCTCCGGCGAGTTCGCTAAAGTATTTCGCTGTTTTCGTGTCTTTTGTTCGCAGAAACAACTGAGTATCGTGGTTATTGATGATCGAACGAGCCATTTCCGGACCATATCGTTTTTTGTCCTCTAGCTGTCCGATGTCCTGGATAATCGTCATCATGGCCATACCAAGTCCTCGACAGGTTGCCAATACTCGCGGATATTTGTTGATCGTGCCGATGTTGGCGAATTCGTCCAACAGAAAGATAGTGGGAATCGGTAACTTCGAGTGATTCTTGTCAGCAATGTCGTATAGAACAGCGATCAACTGTTCAAAGAACGTAGCAGTCAATTGAACAAACGGGTTTTCATCCATGCGAATCTTGATGTACAAAACGGATTTTTCTTTCTGCAAGTCATGAAATTTAAAATCGCTCTTAGCAGTCATTTTTGCGATCTTTTGCATCGCGAAAATGGAGATTTGTTGCGCCAAGGTTGCCATAATGCCAGCTCTAGTGTTTCCACTGCTCATGTTTGCAAGGGTGAACATATGATACGCTGGATGGTCTGGGGACATATTTTTAATGATTTCATCCAAATATTCTTCATCTTTTCCTGCTCTCGCCACCATTTCAACGACATGGCGCATATTGGCCTTGTCTTTGTATTTTTCCTTCACGTACAGGATGAATGCTGACAGAAAGGCGACAGCTGATTCACTCCAGAAATCGCGTTTTCCTTCGTCAACCGAGTTAGAAGCGATCGTATTAGCAATTGCCCTAGCATCCTCATCATCCTCGACGTAGTCTAATGGATTGTATCGATCGCAATTGACGAAATTGATAAAGTCCACCTGATAGACTTTGTATCCTTGGTCCCTTTTGATCTGATGGGTAGCTTCATATATTTCCCCTTTCGGGTCTGTCACAATAATAGTTTCTTCCGTATGGTTAATCATGTTAGGAAAGACGAATGATTGACCTTTCCCAGACCCCGACGAACCAATGACCAAGACATTTCGGTTATCGATCGTCGTGTTTCTCGGAATGATGAGAAGTTCCCGTTTTTTTGGCACTTTGCCAACGATAATCCCTTTTTCCATCTGAAAAGCGTCAACAGGGTCTGTCGTATACGAGTTGTTTTTCGAGAACATCTTGCCGTCGATGACTTCATCCGGCGTTCCCCACCGGGAAGTTCCATGCAAGCCAAAGTCGCTAGCATATTCTAACTTCGGAACAATAATGGATGACCGAAAAGTGTATAGCAGCGCTGCTAAAATCACAAACGGAGCCAATGAGAAAACCGTTTTTAAGTTCTCTTCCGTGTAAACAAACGTGATTAACTCTTTCGGTCTTAATAAAATTTCTTTTAAGTCGCCTCCGTTCCCGATCATATAAAACAATCCCATCAGAACATAGGCAGCTATAACGGTCAACACAACACTAGCGAATATTGGCTTCCAGGCATCTTTTTTAAAGTTCATCGTGATTTCCTCTCCCCCTTAGCGTTCAAATTCTTGACCACGATATCTTCTGCGTTGCCGTTTCTTCGTTGGGTCTTTCTCATATTTCTTGCGATCATTCGCTCGTTGTGCTTCTTCTATCGCTTCTAACAAGCCATCAGCCACATGTTGCCGGTATTGATACTCCATGATCTGCACTTCTGTTTCAGGTTTTGGCATACGTTCGAGTTTTTGTTGTTCGCTAACGTGGATACGGCGTAAATCTGCTTCAAAGTCTTTGCTGCTTTCGCCGCGTTCCACCAGCTCATGCAACCGCAACAAGGCTGCCGTGTTCGTGATCGATACATCTCTGCCGTAATGCTCGCTCAAAATGGCTTGCAAGACGGCTTTGTTTTCCTCAAGCTCCTTGCTCATCTTTTCTTTTCTTAACATGCATTGCTCGATCTTCCGGCTCGCTTCAAAGGCCTGCTCAAAGTCTCTTACCTTCAACGCCTCCATGCGCTCTTTTGATTGCTTTTGAATCGTGCGATTCAAAACGAAGAGACTTTGATACATGTTTCGGGTTTGCTCCGCGAAGGTCGGCATCCGATGAATCTCTTGCTCTTTCTTCGCCGCATAAGCAGGAATTTCACTCTCTGGCAACACACCCCCTGTGTCCTTAAAGTATTGAACGGCATGATATTTTTCTTCAATCCGGAAGTCAGCTCCGGCATGAGGATACAAGACTCGGAACTCTTCTTCTGTTAGCCGTTTTTGCACTTCCAGTGCTAATTCGGCTTTCTTCAGAACCGCTTCGTATTTGGTTAACTCGTTTTCAAAGGATTTCTCCATCTCTTTAAGTTGAGCGATTTTTTCTCTTAGTTGCTCATTAAATTTTCCTGGATGGAAGCCGTACTGAATCACTTGTTTTGGTTCTTGCTGATACGCATGATACGCCTTATTGATGACATTCTTAAGCGCTCGCAGCTTCAGCTGCTGGCTGTCGATTTTTTTCTTCCAATTTCCTTCAGCAAGATCATGATATACACGTCTTGCTACAGCAAAATCAACATACGATTTTGCTCGCTTGGCAACCAAAAGTAACGATGCTTTTTCTATATCGTTTAAAGAGGCATTTTTACGAATGGATTCGATCGTTTCGTTCAATGATTTTTCTTCTTGATATTCAGAAATGGATACAACTTTTTCCTGTTGTTTTAACGCTTTTAGTTCTTGATTAATACGTTGAATTTCTTGATTCAATTTGCCGTAATATGTAACCGGCTCATAAGGTTTTCCTTGCTTTTCAGCTTCTCTTTTCATTCGTTGTTCGTATTGATATGCCTCACGAGAAAGACGAATTTGAGGCACTTTATCGATTCCTTGTTTCTCATAGCTTTCATGAGAAACGCGATCATCGATTCCTTTTTCCTTGAATTTTTCGTTGATCCGATCGGCGAAATTTTTTCTCCATTTCAGAAGCGTTTCTTTATCATTCCAGTTTGTTAAATGAACGGATTTTCCGTTCACTTTTTTACGTTTCTTCCCCCACGTTCCATCTTCATTAAACGGACGCATCGTTAACATGATGTGAGCGTGTGGATTATGTTTTTTATCACGGTGAATAGCGATGTCTGCTACCATTCCTTCATCTGCAAAATTCTCTTTACAAAAGTCCAAAAGTAATTGCGTTTGCTCTTCATTGGTTAATTGTGTTGGAAGAGCGACGATGATTTCTCTAGCTAATTGAGCGTTATGTTGTTTTTCAACTTTCTCCACTTCGTTCCATAAACGTTCGCGATTGTAGACCCACTCTGGAGCATATTTTGGCGCAAGAATATAAGTTTCCGGAGGAATGTCACGATGGCCGTATTTTTTCGTTAATCCATCCCGTTCTGAATACAATGCTTCTCCACTTCGATAGGCAGCGCAAGCAACGGCTGAACGATTTGATTTACTAATGATTTGTGTACGGAATAGAAAGTATGCCATCGTCATTCCTCCTTTCTTAATTTTTTTAGCCCCTGCGGGTCATTTGTCGAAGACAAACTTTTTATCGAGCGAAGCGAGTTCCCATTTACCCCTGAAAGGGGTATAAATGGGCACTCATTTCATTCGTGACTTCATTATACCATAATTTTCTTATTTTGGATAGACATAAAATTCCTCATCATGTAAAATATTCTTAAGAAATATTCAAAGAAGAAAGGGTGAATGAAATGGCAAGAAAAGACCCTTTGTCCAGAGCACAAGAGATTGAGGAACAGATCAAAAAATTGCAGGAGAAGCAGCGAAAATACATCGAGCAAGCTCAAAAAGAAATCGGTCAGTATCTAATGGAAACGTGGGATATTGAAGATATTGAACAGGCGAAATTGTTGATTGACGAATTCAAAGAAGAAGCAAAAAAATATTTCGGTAGTGGTCAAAACACGGAGGGATCCAATGGACAAAAAACGTCCGATCAGTGATCTGCAAAAACGAATTGAACAACTGGAAGAAAGAAAACGACAAATATTAAGATTGGCAAAAGAACGTGAACGTAAAAAAAGAGCGCATCGGTTGATACAAACCGGCGCACTAGCGGAAAAGTACTTTGAATTGGAACACTTGACAATCCCAGAACGAGAAGAATTGTTTAAGATTTTCGCGAACTACATTAACGAAAAAAAGCCGGATAAATTTAAGAAAAAAGAATAAGGAGGCCACGGTTAATATGGACTCCCGAGATCACATCAACCAAAGTTTGTATGAGATACTTGAAGAGATTTTGGAAAAGGCTAAACGGTCACGAAAGTTAAATCCTCCCTCTCCTGAAAAAAGCGAATTGGAAGAAACTAAATCAAACGAAAAATCACTTAAAACTTTACTGAAGGCAAAAGAAAACCTGAACGATCTTAAACAGAAGCTGATGGAAAACCCGAAAAAGAATAAAAAAGAATTGGAACGTCTACAACGCATAGAATCGAAACTAGAAGTGAGCATTCGAAAAGCAGAGAGACGAGAAATCGCAAGAGCGCTAACTTCGTTAAAAAAAGACCCAAAACGAACCGTTTTTCGTTTAGTGGAAGCTAAAGACAGGTTAATGATTTTAAAAACAAAACTACAGGAAAATCCTCGGCGATACAAAGCCGAATTGCAGCGAATGGAGAAACTAGAACAACGGCTGAATCAAAAAATCGAAAACGCTCGGTTAAAAACACTAAGAAGATCCATCATGTATATTGAAAAAAATCCTAAACGATACAAGGAAGAGCTTCAGCGCTTCAACGAATTGGAAGCAAGACTAAAACAAGAGTTAGAAGAAAAACGAACGCAGGAAAAAGCTAAAACTAAAGAAAAGGATTTAGAGTTAATCCTATGATCCTTTTCTTTTATACACCAATCTGAGAATCCGTTTTTTTAGGTATTTTATTTTTGGTTCTGTTAAATTTTAATGTTGATTTTTAAACCACAGAAAGTTCCATGAGCAACGCTTGCTCTCCACCCGGGATGAAAATGGCCACTCCAAAGGCGCGCATTTTCACGGAAAAAACGAGAAATTTTGAGAATAACCTAAAATTAAGATAGGATGTGTCCAAATTTAGGGGGTCAATCCGATTAAAGTTATATTAAGAGACTGATTATGATTTACAAATTTCAATGAGAAAGAGGTAATAATAATGCTAACTACTCAACTGTGGATTGAATTCAAAAGAGCCATTACTATAAAGAATATATTAATTTGGTTATCTATCATTACTTTAATACCATTAGTATCTTTTTATCCAATAAGGGAAGGTTACATGTTTTTCAAATCAGTAGAAGTATTTCAAGAAATGGTCGGAAGGATTATTCCATTAATTTTTCCTGTTCTTGTTATTATCATTTATTTGCCAAATTTTTTACAAGAGCAGAAAAATAATTTTATTACATATACTCGTCCTAGAGTACCCTTAGGCATTTATATTCTCAGTAAAGGTATAATTAATGCATTTTTAACAGGTTTTACTATACTTCTGATGATGTTTTTTTCATTTACTTTTGCTGTATTCATTGAACCTCATTATTTAAATATCATTGAGTACTCTCCGATAGTCAGAGGCAATCATTATTCTAGTGTTACATTTTCTCAACTTTTAAAGTATGGAGATTTAACTTACGGTATAGTTTATTCGTTATGGGTTGCCATAAACGCTGTAATATACTCAACTATTGCATTCTTACTAATGCTTATCATAAGACTTCCTTTTGTAGCTTTATCCGCACCATTCCTGTTTTATCATATTTTTAACTTTGTTGTAGGTGTATTTGGTATAGCACGATTTTCACCAATAAGTACTATATTTCCATTTAACATTGAACAGCAACCTTTATGGACTGTACTGGTGCCGTTTACGTTTCTATTAATCGTTTTATGTATTCTATATTTTATAGTAACTCGTAATAAAGAAGGCTGGATGATATAAAGATGGGAAATTTTAAATTTAACATGGCTAGATATTTAGAAGAATTAATAAGTTTTAAGTGGGTAATACTAGGAGTTATTATCTATTTCTATGGTGCAGTGATGAAGAAGGAAATCGTAGGAAACGCTTATAAGGTAGGTATGGTTGTAAATGGTTGGGATATTACTTTGAATTTGCTAAATGATATGTATATTATTGTTTATTTTATAATTCCTTTAGAACTGTTTATCTCAACAACCTCTATTTTGGCGGATTTTAATTATGAAACCTTAATTCGATTAGGAACGTTAAAAAAATGGGTATTTCGCTCTCTTAAACATTTTTGGAAGAAAACTTCTATTCTATTATTGATTTGGGCATTTATGTCTATATATATGACGATTGGGTTACCTTTTTCTTGGAACTGGAGCCAATTTAGTAATTCAAATCATATTTATAATAACCTCAATAAAATCAGTGTATTTTTTCAAACACCTCTATCGGCATTTATATTTCAGCTAATTTTATTATTTTTAACACTTTCTTTGTTACATCTAATTTTGTCATTATTATATGTAACCACTAGAAACAAAAATTTCATACTAATAATTTGTGTTATTTTTTTTCTTGGTGGGATGGCGGGATTTAAATTATTACCTAAAGAATTTGCATTTTTATCTCCAACCACCTATTTTTCTGTTACAAAATATCTTGATTCATTTAATTCACCAATCTTAGGTTTTGGTATTCTATTAGGATTAATCATTATATGCCTGTTATATTTACTATTGTTAGACTTAAATAAAAAAAAGTACTTTCAAACTATAAAACCTTATCTTTCCCTACTAATTTATTTATTTTTATGTTTTTTGGGAATTGTTTCAACATCTATCTCTTTAAATTCTGGTGAAAGAACCGTATTAGATGTATGGATAATGTCTTTTAGAGGTTCTAGTTCAGAAAACTTTATATATTTCCCTTTTTTCTTTTATTCAATAGTGTTTTTTGGATTTATTTATTTAGTTAATGTCTATATAAGTGAAGAGATAGATCGAATGGGATATTACAAGATTATTCGCTTCAGGAATTTAAATAAGTGGTTTTGGAGTTGGTTTAAAAAAATTTTAATAAAAGTAGTTTTCTTACTCCTTTTACTTACATTACTTTCCATAAGTGTGGGTGCAATTATGGGGATGAAACTCAACTTTTATACAACAGTATTTAATGCTTCTTTATACGCAGTTTTTTATCACTTTTTTATTAATGGTTTCTTGCAAATTGTTTTTTATATATTTTCAGTTTTTATTGTTTCATGGATAAGAAAAGAACCAGTGCATGGATTGATATTGATTAGCGTTTTTATGATATTAATGTTGCCGGGAACTAATCCACTAGGTCTAATTCCTGTGGGATTAAATAGCTTGGTTTACTTGGAAGATTTTTCGCCATTCCATATAACCTTAATTTTATTAATGGCTAATTTTCTCGTTTATTTGGTAATAAAATATCTTTTTACGAAAAGCTTAAAAATTTAAGTGGAGGCGATATTATGTCTATTATTATTTCAATAAATAATGTTTATAAAAGTTTTAAGGGAAATCCC